>NZ_JAKJEW010000076.1:0-2361 GCF_022705245.1 Candidatus Skiveiella danica
TCCGTTGAAGGGGTGATCCAGAAGTCCAGCAACGTTGGGGCGTTGAAGATCTCCCAGAAGATGAGCCCGCGCGAGATGTGGGACGTCTACACCGCGCTGGGTTACGGCCAGAAGCCCCAGCTCCAGTTCCCAGGGGCCGTGACGGGCCGCCTGCGGCCCTGGAAGACCTGGCGGCCGATCGAACAGGCCACGATGGCCTACGGCTACGGGTTGTCCGCCTCGCTGTTCCAGATGGCGCATTCCTACACCGCCTTTGCGCACGAAGGCCAGATTATCCAGACCACGATGCTCAAGAGTGGCGACCCGGCCAGCGGGGTGAAGGTCTTCTCGCCACAGAACGCGGCCGCCGTGCGCAAGATGCTGCAGATGGCTGCAGGGCCCGGCGGGACGGGGCAGAAGGCTCAGACGGTGGGGTATTCCGTCGGTGGCAAATCCGGCACGGCCCACAAGCAGGTCGGCAAGGGCTACGCGAGCAACAAATACCGGTCCTGGTTCACCGGCATGGCGCCGATCGACCAGCCGCGCATCGTCGTGGCGGTCATGATCGACGAGCCCAGTGCCGGGCAGTACTACGGAGGTGCCGTGGCAGCGCCCGTGTTCAGCGAGGTCGTCCAGCAGACGCTGCGCATGATGGGGGTGCAGCCCGACATGGCAGTCAAGCCGCAGATCGTGGTCCAAGCCGTGGAGGAATCGTTCTGATGCTTCAGTTCGACACTCCGGCGCAAGCGGCGAACTGGCTCGGCGGCCGGGTCACCGGCACCCTTCGCAGCGACAGCCGCCAGGTTCGCGTGGGTGACGGTTTCATAGCCTGGCCCGGTGCGGCGGTCGACGGCCGCCAGTTTGTCCAAGCGGCCTTGCGTCAGGGCGCCAGTGCCTGCCTGGTCGAGCGCGAGGGCGTCGAAGCCTTTGACTTTGATGACCCCGCAGTGGCGGCCTATCCGTCGCTCAAGGCGGCCACAGGACCGGTGGCTTCACTCTATTTCGGCCAGCCTTCCGAACAGATCGATGTTCTGGCCGTGACCGGGACCAATGGGAAGACATCCACCGCATGGTGGCTCGCGCAGGCCTTGTCCAGCGTGGACGCTGCACACGCGCGCACATGCGCCGTGGTGGGCACGCTGGGGGCGGGTTGTCCTCCCGATGTCGAAGCCACGGGCATGACGACGCCCGACCCGGTCTTGTTGCAAGGCCAGTTTCGCCGCTTTGTCGAACAGGGCCTTCGGGCCTGCGCCATCGAGGCGTCGTCCATTGGCGTGGCCGAGCGTCGTCTCGACGGGACGCGCATCAAGGTGGCGATCTTCACCAACTTCACCCACGACCATCTGGACTACCACGGCTCCATGGCGGCCTACTGGCTGGCGAAAGCCGAGCTGTTTGCCTGGCCGGGCCTTCAGGCCGCCGTGGTCAACATGGACGATCCCAAGGGCGACAGCATCGTGCGCGCCCTGGCTGGCACTGGCGTCGACCTGTGGACCGTTTCCAGTCGGGGTCCCGCCCGCCTGCAGGCCAGCGATGTGGGCTACGACGCGCAGGGTTTGAGTTTCACCGTGGTCGAGGGCCATGCGACGCACCGACTGCAGACCGGTCTGGTCGGCCAGTACAACGTGTCCAACCTCTTGGGCGTTCTGGGCGCCATGCGCGCTGTGGGGGTGCCGTTGGGCGCAGCGGTTCGGGCCTGCAGCGCGCTGCCGCCCGTGCCGGGGCGCATGGATTGTCTTTCGCTGCCGGGGCGACCGCTGGTCGCCGTGGACTACGCCCATACGCCGGATGCGCTTGAAAAAGCCCTTGAAGCGTTACGACCGTTGGCGATGCAACGAGAGGGTCGTCTCTGGGTGGTGTTCGGTTGCGGCGGCGATCGTGACGCCGCCAAGCGGCCGCTGATGGGCGCCGTGGCGCAGCAGGGCGCGGACCGGATCGTCATCACCAGCGACAACCCGCGCTCCGAAGCGCCGATGACCATTATTGGCGACATCCGGCGGGGCTTGCCGGACGGACACGCTGTCGAGGTGGAAGCGGATCGGGCCCGAGCGATTGCGCTGGCGTTGGAGCAGGCAGCAGACCATGATGTCGTGCTGATCGCGGGCAAGGGGCATGAGGATTACCAGGAGACGGCGGGCGTTCGTCGCCCGTTTTCCGACAAGGCCCGCGCGCTCGGCGTGCTGCAGGCCCTTGGGGCGAAGCAAGACCGTGGCGAAAGGGCGCCGACATGAACGCCATGGCCATGATGACCTTGCAGCAGGCACAGGACTGGATTCCTTGCGGGCGCCTCGTGGGAGACGCGACAGTTGCCATATCACGTGTCCATACCGATACCCGCACGCTGGAGCCGGGTGACCTCTTTGTCGCGCTGCGCGGTGAACG
>NZ_JAKJEW010000077.1:0-2352 GCF_022705245.1 Candidatus Skiveiella danica
TCGTCACACGGTGCACGGCGCGGGCCATGCGCGCGCCCAGGTCACCGTCGCCCTGGTCGGTGCACTGCACGCGGTCCGGCAGTTCGACCCCGTGCCAGGCCGCATCCTCCGGGCCGGGGCTCATGCACAGCTCCACCGCGCCGGCTCGCGCAGCCATCGCCTGCGCCAGCGCATGGCCCAGCATGCGCCGCGCCAGCCGGGCGGCGCCCTCGGCACCCAGAGCAGGGATCAGCCGCGTCTTGGCCCGTCCAGGCAACGGTGCCTTGGCGAAGACCACGACGCGCGGCGCGTTCGGGGAATGCACGGCTTGCTTCGTCATTCGTAGCGCCGCGCCAGCACCTGCGGCGAGGCACCGCGCCAGTAGGCCCAGCGCAGGCGCCACATGAGCACGATGGTGGCCCAGACGCCGCGGCTCTCCCAGCGCCGCCCCGAGGTGATCACGCGCTCGCGCAGGCAGGCCGGGCGCGACAAGGTTCGCAGTCGCTTCGACATCTCGATGTCTTCCATCAGCGGCTGCTCGGGAAAGCCACCGATCGCGTCGAATGCCGCGCGCGTCATGAACAGGGCCTGGTCGCCGGTGGCAATGCCGCTCCAGCGCGAACGCACGTTCATGCAGGCCGCCACCACGCGCAGCATCCGGGGGCGACCGGCGATGCGCACGTCGAAGCGGCCCCAGACGTGGCGGCCGCCGGCCAGTGCCTGCTCGATGAGGCGATCCGCGTCCGGCGGCAACGTGGTGTCGGCGTGCAGGAACAGCAGGACGCGAGCGCCGCTTGCCGCCTGCGCCCCGGCGTTCATCTGCGCGGCCCGGCCGCGCGCGGCCTCGATCACCTCGACGCCGCCGAAGCGCCGCGCCCGTGCTGGCGTGTCGTCGGCGCTGCCGCCATCGGCCACCAGCACGCGCACACCGCGTGCCATCAACGGCATCAGGGCCCTCAGCGCCGCCTCGATGCCGGCCGCTTCATTGAGAACGGGCATGACGATGGCCAGCGACGACGCGGGCTCGGGCGGCATCATCGCCGTGGCTCCTTCGGGCACGCCCGCTCAGTGCGCCAGCGCACCGCCGCAGCTGCTGCCTTGGCCCGCGGTGCAGCCGTAGCAGTGGCCGGACACGCGGATCGGCTGCGCCTGCAGATCGGTCCTGAGCAGCTCGCGCAGGTGGCGGCGCACGCCGCTGGTGCCCAACGGCAGACCGAGCTGCTGGTTGAAGTCGCAATCGTAGAGCCAGCCCTGCCAGTCCACGCTGACCAGGCTGCGGCACATCACGCCGGCCAGGTTCTGCGGCTGGAAGCTTCCCTTGAGCAGGTCCATGTAGGCGTCGAAGCTGCCCTTGGAGACCAGCGTGGAGCCGAAGCGCTGAATCGGCATGTTGGTCAGCGCCAGCAGCTCATTGAAGACGATGCCGAAATGCTCGAACAGTTCGCGCTTGTAGTCGGCCTGCAGCGCCTGCTGGTCGGGCGGCAGCGACGGGCCTTGAGGGTTGTAGACCAGATTCAGCACCAGGCCACTGCCCGGCTGGCCGTAGCCCAGCACATTGAGCTGGCGCAGCGCGGCAATGCTCTGGTCGAACACGCCGTCGCCGCGCTGGCGGTCCACATTCGCCGCCGAGTAGCAGGGCAGCGACGCGACCACCTCCACCTGCTGGCCGGCCAGGAACTCCGCCAGACCCTCCTGCCCGGGTTCGGACAGGATGGTCAGGTTGCAGCGGTCGATCACGCGCACGCCCTGGGCGCGGGCCGCGCGCACCAGGTCCCGAAAACCTTCGTGCAGCTCCGGGGCGCCACCGGTCAGGTCCAGCGTGCGGATGCTGCGGGCCGCCAGCACCTGCGGGATCAGCGCCAGCGTGGCGTCGTCCATCATCTCGGTGCGGTTCGGCCCGGCGTTGACGTGGCAGTGCAGGCAGCTCTGGTTGCAGCGGTAGCCCAGGTTGACCTGCAGGGTATCGAGCCGGCCGCGCTTGAGGGCCGGAAACAGGGTTTTCTCCAGCAGAGGGAGGGTCGCGTTCATCTCGTCTCCAGACCCTTTGGAAGGGAAAAAGGCGCACCGCGCCGGCGGCAAAGTGCAGATTCTGGTGGATTTCCGCGCGCCCGTTGCGACAGCGGGTTTCTGGCGCCCGCGCCGTTGCGAGGCACTGTTGCCTGGCGTACGGCATGATCCCTGCAGATTTGCAAGAATCAAACCTTCGTCCCGCCCCATCCATTCGTGCCAAGCTCTACCGCTTCTGTCGATCTCCGCAAGCTGGCCCTGGTGCTGGTCGTGCTGACAGGCGTCGGCCTGTTCTTCGGACTCGATCTGGGACGTTTCTTCGGCTTGAAGTTCATCCAGGACAGCCTGGGGACTCTCGTCGCTGCG
>NZ_JAKJEW010000078.1:0-2196 GCF_022705245.1 Candidatus Skiveiella danica
AGCGCAGGAAGGCGAGCTGGATCGTGATACGAGCTGGGCGGTAGCGTGGTTCGAGCAGCACGGGATGAACGAGGGCGAGTTCGGCGTGGCGGAAAGCCTTTCGCGCGCCAAGAACACCGCAGTCAACGGGCTTGTCGAAGCGGGCATCATCACGGCAAGGGCCGGAAAAGTGCGGCTTATCCCCCGCGACCAGATGCCGGACGACTGGGACCCAGCAACCGACAAACGGCCGACCATCTGGGAGGCAACGCAGCAGCTTATTCGGGCTTTGGACCAACATGGTGAAAGTGGCGCAGCGGCGCTTCTAAAACGGCTGGGCGAATACGGCGACGCAGCCCGTGACCTGGCCTATCGCCTGTTCAGCATTTGCGAGAAAAAGAACTGGTCGAGCGAGGCGCTGGCCTACAACAGCATCGTCCTGGCATGGCCTGAACTAACCAAACTGGCCCAGGCAGCCCCGCGTGGGGACCAACGGACCCTTTTTGAATAGGGGTATTTCAATGATGAGGGCAAAACATGGCTAAAAGCAATCACGGAAGAGTGGGGGACGCGCTTGAGCTGCTCAACAGGGGGTTGCGCCCCTTTGTGGAGCGGGAACTGCAAGCTGTGCACGGAGATCAGTGGCAGGAGATGGTGGCGCAGACGCTCCGCGAAGACCGCGGTGCGGTGAAGGCGACCAAGAAAGGCGAGCTCAACTGGGATACCCACAACCTGCTCACGGTCATGTGGGACCAGTGGAACGCGGTCTTCCGTAACACCCTTGGCCATACCGAACGATCCCTGGTCAGTGAACTGCGGGAGGTGCGCAACCGCTGGGCGCACCAGACGCCCTTCAGCAGCGATGATGCCTATCGGGCGCTGGACAGCATCGGCCGTCTGCTCACCGCCATATCGGCGCCTGAGGCAAAGGAACTGGAAGAACAGAAGATGGCGCTGTTACGCGTGCGTTTCGACGAGCAGCGCCGGGGCGAGATGCGCAAGCACGCCGTGGCCCCCACCGAGGGCAACCCGCAGAGCGGCCTCAAGCCATGGCGCGAAGTTGTCACCCCGCACCGGGACGTGGCCAGCGGCAAATACCAGCAGGCGGAGTTCGCGGCCGATCTGTGGCAGGTGTACCTGGGCGAGGCGGCATCCGAGTACCAGGACCCCACCGAGTTCTTCCGGCGCACCTTCATCACCGAGGGACTGCAGAAGCTCCTCAGCAACGGCGTACGCCGCATCGGCGGGCAGGGCGGCGACCCCGTGGTCGAACTGCAGACGAATTTCGGCGGCGGCAAAACCCACAGCATGCTGGCGCTTTACCATCTTTTCTCCGGCACACCCTCGACCGAACTTCCCGGCACCGAGCAAGTCCTGAAGGAAGCCGGATGCGAAGTGGCTTCCAAGGTCAGACGCGCCATTGTAGTCGGCACCAAGGTGTCGCCCGGCAACCCGAGCACGAAGGACGACGGGACCGTCATCCGAACGATCTGGGGCGAGATCGCCTGGCAACTGGGCGGCAAGACCGGTTACGAGATGATCCGCGCCGACGACGAGAAGGCCACCAACCCCGGCGACAAGATGAAGGAGCTGTTCAACAAGTTCTCGCCCTGCCTTGTTCTGATCGACGAGTGGGTAGCCTACGCGCGACAGCTTCACGAAGGCAGCCTGCTTCCCGCCGGCACCTTCGATACCCAGTTCACCTTCGCTCAGGCACTGAGCGAGGCGGCCAAGGCGGCCAAAAACACCTTGCTGGTGGTCAGTATTCCAGCATCCGATAACGAGATCGGCGGCGAATGGGGCCAGCGTGCCTTGTCCCGACTCAAGAACGCCATCGGCCGCGTGGAATCGAGCTGGCGTCCGGCCAGCCCGGACGAGGGGTTCGAGATCGTGCGCCGTCGGCTCTTCGAACCACTGCACGAGAAGCAGGCCTTCGTGGCGCGCGACGCCGTGGCGCGAGCCTTTGTGGAGATGTACGGAACGCAGCACAGTGAATTCCCATCCGAGTGTCGAGAGGCCGAATACGAACGTCGCATCAAGCTGGCCTACCCTATCCACCCGGAACTCTTCGACCGGCTCTACAACGACTGGTCCACGCTCGACAAATTTCAACGCACGCGCGGCGTGTTGCGCCTGATGGCGGCGGTGATCCATTCCCTATGGGAAAGACAGGACGGCAACCTGCTGATCATGCCCGCCACCATCCCCATCGACGAC
>NZ_JAKJEW010000079.1:0-1960 GCF_022705245.1 Candidatus Skiveiella danica
AGACGGTGCCCATCTCCAGGCCGATGATGCCGCCGCCCAGGATCAGCATGCGCTTGGGTACCTCTTTCAAGGCCAGCGCGCCCGTGCTGTCCACCACGCGCGGGTCTTCGGGCATGAAGGGCAGGCGCACGGCCTGGCTGCCGGCGGCGATGATGGCGCGCTTGAAGGCCACCACCTTCTTGGTGCCGGTCTTCTCCTGCCCGGTGCCGGTGGTTTCTTCCACCTCGACGTGGTTGGTGCCGACGAAATGGCCGTAACCGCGCACGGTGGTCACCTTGCGCATCTTGGCCATGGCGGCCAGGCCGCCGGTGAGCTTGCCGATGACTTTTTCCTTGTGGCCGCGCAGCTTGTCGATGTTGACCACCGGCGCACCAAAGTCCACGCCCAGATCACCCAGGTGGCTCACCTCGTCCATCACGGCGGCCACGTGCAATAGCGCCTTGCTGGGGATGCAACCCACGTTCAGGCAGACCCCGCCCAGCGTGGCGTAGCGTTCGACGATCACGACCTTCAGGCCGAGGTCCGCTGCGCGAAACGCCGCGGAGTAGCCGCCGGGGCCGCCGCCGAGTACCAGCACGTCGCATTCCAGGTCGGCCGAGCCGCCGAAGGCGGTCGCGACGGGGGCGGGAGATGATTCAATACTGATAGCAGATTGTGACCCGCTGGCGCTGGGAGAAGGCTGTTTTTGTTCCGAAACAGGTGCTGCGGGGGCTGCCGGGGCCGCCGTTTGGGCGCCCGCGGCCTCCAGCAGCAGGACGACCGTGCCTTCGGCCACCTTGTCACCGAGCTTGACTTTGAGTTCCTTCACCACGCCGGCATGGCTCGACGGGATTTCCATCGACGCCTTGTCGCTCTCCACGGTGATCAGGCTCTGCTCGGCCTTGATGGTGTCGCCGGGCTTGACCAGCAGCTCGATGACCGCCACCTCGGAAAAATCACCGATGTCCGGCACTTTGATTTCAATCAGGCTCATGTGTGTCTCCAGGCGGGCGGCGCGCGCCCTGCTTTCAAGTTTTCAGTTTGATCGTGTAAATGTCCACCGGTCCGGCGGAGCTGCGGTCGAATTCGCAGCCCGCATGGATGCCGGCCAGCGCCACTTCACGGGCCGAGCGGGCCTTGTCCCAGACGGCGTGCATGGCCCCGAGCGCAAAGCCGCGTCCGGAGCCGATGCCCCAGAACTCCTTGAACTCGAACACCTCTCGATAGCTGTACAGGCCGAAGATGCCGCTGGCGTTGGCAATCACCACGCTGAACTGGCTCGACTCGTAGGGGTCGTTGTCGTCTTCCTTGGTCTGAAGGAAGAAGCTTTCCTTCAGCAGCGGGTGCAGCTTGACGAAAGTGTCGAACACCTCGTCGCGACTGCCCAGCAGCAGCTGGTCTTTCGGCAGCGCGTTCATGGCCTTGCGCAGAACGGGGAAATGCGCCACGGTGCCCGCCATGCCGACCCAGCTCGGGCCGGTGGGCGTGTCCACCTTGAACAGCTTGCTGTTGGCCTCGTAGCGGTGCGACAGACGCGTGTCGCCAAAGGTCACCAGCGTGTCGGCAGCAATCGCCACTTGCCCCGCTTTCCTGACGACAACAACTGTGGTCAAAGCAACACGCGCCGGAAGTCGCCCAGGATCTGGCCGAGGTAGACGTTGAAGCGCGCGGCCGCGGCACCGTCGATCACGCGGTGATCCCAGGTCAGGCTCAGCGGCAGCATCAGGCGCGGCTGGAAGGCCTTGCCATCCCACACCGGCTCGATGGTGGACTTGCACACGCCCAGGATCGCCACCTCGGGCGCATTGATGATGGGCGTGAAGTAGCGCCCGCCAATGCCGCCGAGGCTGGAGATCGTGAAGCAGGCGCCCGACATCTCGGCCGGCGTCAGCTTGCCGTCGCGCGCCTTCTTGGCCAGCTCGCCCATTTCCTGGCTGATCTGCAGAATGCCCTTCTTGTCGGCGTCCTTGATCACCGGCAC
>NZ_JAKJEW010000007.1:0-364 GCF_022705245.1 Candidatus Skiveiella danica
GTGTCGGACTTCAACTTGCGCAGGCGGGCCAGCGCCGCATCGCTCAATTGGTCGGGGCCGATGTCGGCCACCACCGCGCTCAGATCGCGCAAGCGGCCGTCGGAGTCGATCAGGCCGGGCTTTTCCTTGCCGGGTTTGCCATAGCGCACGAGTTTCATGGGGCTTCCTTGGTGTGATGGACGGGACTTCGCTGCAGCCTACATGTTGCGCCGATACTGCCCGCCGACTTCAAACAAGGCATTGGTGATCTGGCCCAGCGAGCACACGCGCACGGCGTCCATCAAAACCTCAAACACGTTGCCGTTGTCGATGACGGCCTGCTGAAGGCGCTTGAGCTGCTTAGGCGCTTCGGCCGCGTGGCGGG
>NZ_JAKJEW010000007.1:374-143047 GCF_022705245.1 Candidatus Skiveiella danica
CCGCAAGCCGCTGCAGCTGGCTCTGCTTCTCCTCCTCGGTGCTGCGGGCCAGCTCGAGCGTGTCGTGCACGGCGTCGCCACGGGGGTTGCGGAAGGTGTTGACACCGATGATCGGCAGCTCGCCGGTGTGCTTGAGCATTTCGTAGTGCATCGACTCGTCCTGGATCTTGCCGCGCTGGTAGCCCGTCTCCATGGCGCCCAGCACGCCGCCACGCTCGGCAATGCGTTCGAACTCGCTCAGAACAGCTTCTTCCACCAGTTCGGTCAGCTCTTCGATGATGAAGGCGCCCTGGTTGGGGTTTTCGTTCTTCGCCAGCCCCCATTCGCGGTTGATGATGAGCTGGATGGCCATCGCGCGGCGCACCGAGTCTTCGGTCGGTGTGGTGATCGCTTCGTCGAAGGCGTTGGTGTGCAGGCTGTTGCAGTTGTCGTAGATCGCGATCAGCGCCTGCAGCGTGGTGCGGATGTCGTTGAACTGGATCTCCTGCGCGTGCAGACTGCGGCCGCTGGTCTGGATGTGGTACTTGAGCTTCTGGCTGCGCTCGTTCGCACCGTACTTCTCTTTCATGGCCACCGCCCAGATGCGGCGGGCGACGCGGCCCATGACGGTGTACTCGGGGTCCATCCCGTTGCTGAAGAAAAAGCTCAGGTTGGGCGCGAAATCGTCGATGTGCATGCCGCGCGCCAGGTAGGCCTCGACAAAGGTGAAGCCGTTGGACAGCGTGAAGGCCAGCTGGCTGATCGGGTTGGCGCCCGCTTCGGCAATGTGATAGCCGCTGATCGACACGCTGTAGAAATTGCGCACGTTGTGGTGCACGAAGTAGCTGGCGATGTCGCCCATGACCTTCAGGCTGAACTCGGTGGAGAAGATGCAGGTGTTCTGTCCCTGGTCTTCTTTCAGGATGTCGGCTTGCACTGTGCCACGCACGTTGGCCAGCACCCATTCGCGGATCTTGGCGGTCTCGGTGTCGGTGGGCTCGCGGCCGTTGTCGGCCTTGAACTTGTCGATGTTCTGGTCGATGGCCGTGTTCATGAACATGGCCAGGATGCTGGGTGCCGGACCATTGATGGTCATGGAGACGCTGGTGGTGGGGTTGCAGAGGTCAAACCCCCCGTAGAGAACCTTCATGTCGTCCAGCGTGGCCACGTTCACGCCCGAATTGCCGATCTTGCCGTAGATGTCTGGGCGCAGGTCCGGGTCGTTGCCGTACAGCGTCACCGAGTCGAACGCGGTGGACAGGCGCTTGGCATCCATGCCCTGGCTCACCAGCTTGAAGCGGCGGTTGGTGCGGAACGGGTCGCCCTCACCGGCGAACATGCGGGTTGGATCCTCGTTCTCGCGCTTGAAGGCGAAGGTGCCGGCGGTGTAGGGGTAGCTGCCGGGCACGTTGTCGAGCATCAGCCATTTGAGGATTTCGCCGTGATCCTCGTACTGCGGCAGGGCCACCTTGCGGATGGTGGTGCCCGATAGGCTCTTCGTGGTCAGGGCGGTGCGGATTTCCTTGTCACGGATCTTTACCACGTACTCATCGCCGGCATAGGCCTTCTGCATCTCGGGCCACTGGGCCAGCAGTTTGCGAGCAGAGGGGTCCTGCGCTTCCTCGCGCTGCACCGCCAGATCGATGGCGGCTTCGGCTGCGCGCGCCTTGCCCGGCTTTCCAACTTCGAGCATGGCGGCTGCGGCACGCAGCTGCTGGATCTCGCGAGCCAGGCGCGCCTGCGTGCGGGCTTTCTTCTTGTAACCGCGCACCGTATCGGTGATTTCGGCGAGATAACGGGTGCGGGCGGCAGGTACCACCGGCGTCTGGTTGGTACTGTGGCGGACCTGAACCAGCGGCAGGGCTCCCTCGGCCAGCTTCAGGCCGAGCTCTGCCAGGCGGACCTTGAGCGCCTGGTACAGCGCGGTCACGCCGTCATCGTTGAAGCGCGCGGCCATGGTGCCGAACACCGGCATCTGCTCCGCGGGCGTGGTCCAGGCTTCCTTGTTGCGCTGCACCTGCTTGGCCACATCGCGCAGAGCGTCCGAGGCGCCCTTGCGGTCGAACTTGTTGATGGCGACGAACTCGGCGAAATCGAGCATGTCGATCTTTTCCAGCTGGCTGGCGGCGCCAAACTCTGGCGTCATCACGTACATCGGCACGTCCACATGCGGCACGATGGCGGCATCGCCCTGGCCGATGCCCGAGGTCTCCACGATGACCAGATCGAAGCCGGCCGCCTTGCAGGCCGCCACCACGTCGGGCAGCGCCTTGCTGATCTCACTTCCGAAGTCCCGCGTCGCCAGGCTGCGCATGAAGACGCGCGGCCCCTTTTGCCACGGGTTGATCGCGTTCATGCGGATGCGGTCCCCCAGCAGGGCGCCACCGCTCTTGCGCCGCGACGGGTCGATCGAAATCACCGCCACGCGCGGGGTGTCGTTCTGGTCCAGCCGCAGGCGGCGGATCAGTTCGTCGGTAAGGGATGATTTGCCCGCACCACCGGTGCCGGTAATGCCCAGCACCGGCACCTTGCGGGCCGCAGCCGATTTCTTGACCGCCGCCATCAGTGGCGCATCGGCCTTCTCATTTTCAAGTGCTGTGATCAGTTGCGCCAGCGCGCGCCAGGCCATTTCGCCGTGACCCTGGATGGCATCCAGCTGAGTGGGCGCGTAAGCGGTGATGTCTTGGTCGCAGCGCATCACCATCTCGCCGATCATGCCGGCCAGGCCCATGCGCTGGCCGTCTTCGGGGCTGTAGATCCGGCTGACGCCGTAAGCCTGCAATTCGCGGATTTCCGGTGGGACAATCACGCCGCCGCCGCCGCCAAAGACCTGGATGTGCGCGCCGCCGCGGCTTTTCAACAGGTCCACCATGTACTTGAAGTATTCGACATGCCCGCCCTGGTAGGAGCTGATGGCGATGCCCTGCACGTCTTCCTGCAGCGCGGCCGTCACCACTTCGTCCACCGAGCGGTTGTGTCCCAGGTGGATAACTTCGGCGCCCATGCCCTGCAGGATGCGGCGCATGATGTTGATGGCCGCATCATGGCCGTCGAACAGGCTGGCGGCGGTGACAAAGCGCACCTTGTGCGTGGGTCGGTAGTTGGCGAGGGCCTTGAATTCGGCGGACAGGTCGGTCATGGCGGGGCTTTCGTCTCGGGTGTTGTTGGAATCGGGGGCGGTATCAGTCGATCCGCAGGCCCTTCAGGGCCGGATCGCTGGGTGGGTAGCGCAGGTCCAGCGACTTCAGGGTGTCGCGGACCAGGGTGGCAATCATCAGGTTGCGGTGGGTCTTGGAATCCGAGGGCACAACGGTCCAAGGGGCCCACGGGGAGCTGGTGGCACCCAGAAGGGCTTCGTAAGCCTCCTGGTACTTTGCCCATTGTTTGCGGGCGTCGAGGTCGCCCATGCTGAACTTCCAGTGTTTCGTCGGGTCGTCCACGCGCTCCTGCAGGCGCCGGCCTTGTTCTTCAAAGCTGATGTGCAGCATGAACTTCAGGACCACGGTGCCGGTTTCGCTGAGCATCCGCTCGAAGTCGTTGATGTGGGCAAAGCGCTGACGGGTCTGGGCAGGCGTAATCCAGCCTCGAACCACCGGGACCAGCACATCTTCGTAGTGGCTGCGGTTGAACAGCATCACGTCACCCGCGCCCGGCACCTGCTGGTGGATGCGCCACAGGTAGTCATGGGCCAACTCGGGCTCGTTGGGCGCCTTCCAGCCGATGGTGTGCACACCCAGGGCGCTCATGCGTCCGAATACGTCGCGGATGGTGCCGTCTTTCCCCGATGTATCGGTGCCTTGCAAAACCACCAGCAGCTTGTAGCGGCGGTCCGCCCGGAACAGATCCTGCAGGGCATCCAGTTCATGGGCAAGCTCATCCACGGCGATTCTGTCGGCCGCCTTGTCCCCTTTCGCGAATGGCTTGGCACCTGGATCGATGGCGGCAAGGGAGAAGGGTTGCCCGTCACCCTCGACAGGGGGCTGCCAGGGGTCCAGCAAGCCTTTGCCGGTGCGGGAGGCATGCGCCATGGTCGCTCCTTGGTTGACGTTTACGTAAACGTCAATATTAACCGCACATCGCTTGCCTGTCACTGACAGGCCGTGCGCAGCCGATGGATGATCGTGAAGGCAACGCCGGGCGCCTGAAGCTATCATCCGACTTGAAAGCAGACGACAAACCACCCACGACCCAATACCATGAGCAGAATCGTTGACGCCGACAAGAAACGGGCCTTGTGCGCCCGACTGGCCCGGATCGAGGGGCAACTGCGGGGATTGCAGAAGCTGATCGACGGCGATGCCGATTGCGAGAAGATCGCCCAGCAGATGGCCGCGGCGCGCAAGGCGCTGGACAAGTCCTTTTTCTCCATGGTGGGCTGCATGATCGAGCAGGGCGACCAGTCGGCTGAACATGTCGCCGAGATGCTCACCAAGTTCGCCTGAATTCCTTTTGCACCATGAACCCCATCCAGTTGTTCGACTCCGCCTCCAGCACCTATACCTATGTGCTGTTTGATGAACGCACCCGCGATGCGCTGATCATCGATCCCGTCGATGACCAGATTGAACGCGACCTGGCCGCCTTGCGCCAGTATGGTCTCAATCTGCTGTGGACCGTGGAGACCCATGCGCACGCCGATCACATCACCAGCGCCGGTCTGCTGGCTGAGCACACTGGTGCGCGAACCGCCGCGCCGGACGGTTGCGGCATCACCACGGCAGCGGTGCAACTGCGCGATGGTGACGAGCTTGAATTTGGTGGCCAGAAGATCCGTGCCCTGCTCACGCCGGGCCACACGGCAGGCAGCATGAGCTATCTCTGGTCATCAGGAAGCGGCCTGCACGTGTTTACCGGCGACACCCTGCTGATCAACGGCTGCGGCCGCGCGGACTTCCAGTCCGGCAGTGCGCAGGCGCTGTACCACAGCCTGACCCAGGTGCTGTTCGCTCTGCCGGACGACACCGTGGTCTGGCCGGGGCACGATTACAACGGCCGCACGCAGTCGACCATCGGTGTGGAAAAGAAAACCAACGTGCGCGTGGCGGGCAAGTCGCTGGAGGAATTTGTTGCCATCATGGATGCGCTGCACCTGCCCAGACCCCGCAGGATGGATGAGGCCGTGCCGGCCAATCTCATGTCGGGTCTGCGCCACGATGCCGGTGGCGGAGCCCTGTTCCAGCCGCGCCCCGCAGCCGGCTATGCGGGCGACGTTTCGGTGCAACTGGCCTGGCAATGGGTGCAGGCCGGCGAGGCGGTGCTGGTGGATGTGCGCACCGATGCCGAACGCGAATGGGTCGGATTTGTGCCCGGCGCGTTGGCATTGGCTTGGAAACAATGGCCGGGCATGGCGATGAACCCGGCGTTCGACGAGGGCATCCGGTCCGCCGCTGCCGCTGGGCGAAAGCTGGTGCTCCTGTGCCGCAGTGGTGTGCGTTCGGTGGCCGCCGCGCGGCGCGCGGCTGAACTGGGCGTTGAGGCTTACAACATTCTCGAGGGCTTCGAGGGCGACCCGGATGAGCATGCCCAACGCGGCCACAAGGGTGGCTGGCGTTATCACAAGCTGCCCTGGCGCCAGGGGTAGCGGGCGTACTTTCGACCGCATTCGTCGCGACGCAATGCGCGAGCGCGCGCACAGGGGAGCCTGACCCCTGTCAATTCTGACAGGGGTCAAGACCCGAAAAAGTCTTGGCGCGCATTCAATGACTTGCATCACCCACATGGAGCAAGTTATGGAAGTTCTCGACCGACCGGCCGTCACCGTTTCCGCACCGGTTTCGGCAGCCCCTATCAGCGATCACCTGGCGCGGCGGGTTCACCGCGAGTTCACCAGCCGGTGGGACACGCTCTGGCAAGGGCGCTCGCTGCTGCACGGACGCACGCCCGGTTCTGACGCGGTGCGCCTCGATGGCAACGACTACCTCAATCTCACCGGGCACCCGGACATCGTCCGAGCCCAGACCGACGCCTTGCGCTGTGATGGCGAGTTCGTCATCCAATCCAGCGTCTTTCTGCTTGACTCCCATCCTGCGCGCTCACTGGAAAAATCACTGGCGCGCTGGATTGGGAAAGAGGATGGCCTGATCTGCCAGTCGGGCTACAGCGCCAACCTGGGCCTGCTGCAGGCCATTGCCGATCCCCAGACCCCGGTGTACCTCGATACGCTCGCGCACACGTCTCTGTGGGAAGGCGCCCGACGGGCTGGCGCAGCTTCGCATCCGTTTCGTCACAACGATCCGCAGCATCTGGAGAGGCTTGTCGCGCGGCACGGGCCGGGCGTGGTCGTCGTGGATTCGGTTTACAGCACGACGGGTGCGGTTTGTCCCCTGGAGAGCATGGTGGAAGTGGCCGAGCGCGCCGGCTGCATGATTCTGGTGGACGAGTCGCATTCGCTCGGAACGCATGGACCCGCGGGCGCTGGCCTGTGCGTGGCGTTGGGGTTGAGCCACCGTGTGCACTTCATCACCGCCAGCCTGGCCAAGGCGTTTGCCGGGCGCGCAGGGTTCATGACCCTGCCGGCCGAGATCCGGAATTACGTGCTGAGCACCAGCTACCCCAACATGTTCAGTTCGTGCCTGTTGCCGCACGAAATCGCAGGACTGGCCGCAACGCTCATCGTGATTCAACGCAGCGATGCGGCCCGCGCAAACTTGCGAGCCAGCACAGGGCACCTAAGGACTGCACTGTCCAACCTGGGTTATCCGATCCATCAGGGTTCCGAGCAGATCATCGCTCTCGAAGCGGGTACGGAGCCGGCCACCATGGTCCTGCGTGACCGCCTGGAAGAGCGTGGTGTGTTCGGTTCTGTCTTCTGCGCGCCGGCAACCAGTCGCAACCGGACCATGGTTCGCCTGACGCTGCATGCCGGCTTGGCCGCGGCTGAGTTGGGTCATGTCGAGGCGGTGGCCGCCGAAATAGCGCCTCTGGTCAAACCGTGGGAGTGGCCGATCGCCAGACGCTCTCGTGGGGGAGGGACAATCGACGACAGTCAAGCCTGACTGAAGGCCCCCATCAGCGGGGTCTCGTCATCGAGTTCACGCGACACCTGGTCGCGCAGAAAGCGGGCATAGGCCCGCTCCGGCCCCGGACCCAGCGTCTCGGGAACCTTTGAAACCGTGGCCAGCATGCGCTCGCCCAAGGCCATGGCCGGCAGCAGTCCGGGTCGGTCCGAACCGATGGCGAGGTGGAATTCACCATCGAACAGGTGTTGCCCGTCCCGGATGGCCTGAATCTCCGCACCACTGAGTCCCACCGATGCCGCCATCTCCACGAGTTCCTCCAACCGACTTGCGTGCTCGAGTTGAAGCCAGAAGGCCTGCCCGCTGTCGTCCAGCGCCAGAACGCCGAACGGATCACCGATCACCACGTGTTCAATCCAGCGGTGCGCTTCAGCCAGTGCCTGGAGCTGCCGCCCGATTTGCGGGTTCGAGATCATCGCCATCTGTTCCCTCGAAAGGGTCGCGCGCCAGCCCTGTGCCTGCCGGCCCAAAGGATCGTCGAGCAGGCGTTGAATCGATTGGGCCAGGCGTCGGGTGATTTCGCTGGCCTGCTTTGGCACGTACTGCTCGATCAGGGACGCATTGAAGGCCTGAACCGCAATCTGCTCGTCGGCGCGACCCGTCAGCAAGACGCGCGCACCCGGCCAATCGCCCAGTTCCTCGAGTACCTGCAGCCCATTCATGGCCGGCATCGAGTAGTCCACCACGCAGACCTGGGCGAGTCCGAAGCGCCAGGTTGCCGCCTCCCGCCAATACCGCAGGATCTGGGGTATCAGACCCTGTCCGCTGCGCCATTTGTCGAGGATATCCATCTGCCGCCAGGTGTCGGCTTCCCGTTCAGCCGGTTCCTGCTGCAGATAAGCAATGCAGTCCGCAGGCCGGGTGAATAGCCGGATGGGCCAGTGCTCCGGCATGACCTCGGCCAGCATCTCCAGGTAGGCCGGATCGTCATCCAGGAAAACGACGCCGCCCGGGCGACGGTAAATGGGAAAAATCATTCCGGATCCCCCCTGTCAGGGTTGTGGCTTGCAGATGCCTCCACAGGTAGCGTGATCGTGAACACGGCGCCCTTGGCGGGCTCGGACTTGACGCGGATGCTTCCCTTTGCCGCCACGATCACACGTCGGCAGAATGCCAGGCCCAGGCCATGACCCGTGCCGTGGTCGGACGAGAAAAACGGTTCAAAGATCCTCTGCAACAGTGCAGCGTCGATGCCAATGCCCCGGTCCGAAACCGTGATCCGCCCCTCTGTGCCGCGGCTACCCACTTCGATGCGCAGATCGCCGGGTTTGGGAAAGGATCCCGATGCCTGCAGCGAGTGCAGCGCATTCTGGATCAGATTGTCCAGCACACCGGAAAACTGCACGCGCGAACCCCGGAAATTGAAGTCGCGGTGGATGATCACTTCGACGCAATCCGACTCACGGGTGGAGCGGTACGGATACGCGGCGACCACATCCGAAATCAGCTCGCCCGCAGAGATTCGGTCACTGTACTGGGCAAGTTGCAGCAGCCGTGCGTTGGCAATCTGCATGTCGATGTGGTGATTCATCGACCGCGTCAGCGCGTTCAGGCGCTGGCCCAGCTTTTCCAGTTTGCCGGCGCGGTTGCCTTCAGGCGACCGCCGTGCCTCCATCAGTAGCGCGTCGGCAATCAATCCGGCGGTTGAAAGCGGCGTGCGCATTTCGTGCGCCATGATCCCGATCGTGGCGAGCGAGTGGTTCAGTCGCTCCCTTCTCAGGTTGGCACCTGAGATGCCCAGCATGAGACCCGCAAACCAGCCGAAGGCAAGCACCACCAGATGGGTGGTCGGTTGCAGGGTGGCAGACCGCGTCATGCCGTCGGCCAGAGCCGTTCCCAGCATGAAACCGGCAATCGATCCCGCCGCTGCGATACGCCAGTCGGTGAGATGAAAGTAGATCAGGACAACGGCAGACAGGCTGGCGATCCAAACGGCATTGCGGTCGTTCATCACGTACATCCAACTGAAGAACAGAGGCAGCTGGATGAAACAGACCACGTTGAAGAAATTCTGGGTCCGCGCCAGCGACGGCTCGCTGGCAAACCAGTCCAGCATCAGCAGGCCGCCCATCACGCTGATGGCGCAGCGAGTCCAGAGATTCTCATAGGGTTGTGGCAGCCATGCGCTCCAGATCCAGTAAAACAGCGGATGCCCGATCAGCGAGAAGGCGCCAAGGTACTTCAGACGCAAGACAGACGGATGGAGGATCGACTCCAAAGGGGCGTTCAGCACCTCTTCACGCAGCTGGCGGGCAGTCGCGTGGTGCAGCAGCCATTCCCTGAACGCTTGGGAGTTCATGGGCGGAATCGCAAAGTCGGAGAGCAGTGCATCGGGCGCTTCAGGCGGGAGTTCGATGTTATTGTCACGGCTTTACCTCCCCGTGCCCATGCACCCCCCTGTTAACTTTGACAGTGTCACTCTCGACGCCATGCTCAGTGACTGGCTCCGTGCGCTGGGCGAATTTTCTGTCGAAGCGGTCGTGGTTCTGGGGCCCGATCCTTTTGCCGATGCCAACCAGCGGCTGGTTCTGGCATTGCATCCGCCGCGCCTGATCGAAGGCGCCCGCGCTTTGGCCGAAAGTGCCGACTTCGGTGCGCCGTGGCGGGACTCCGATGCGCCGCTCGTCGCGTGGCAGCACATAGCCAAGTCTGCCTATGAAACACACAGCCGATGGCGGCGCTTGTGGCTCGGACACGGTTACCAGAGTGTGGTCCGGGTCGAGTTTCCCTTGCCTGCGGGGCGGGCCTTCGAATGTTTCATGTTCAGTCCGCGTGAATACCATGACCGCGCCGATGCGGCCTCGCTGGCCTGGTCCGTGTTGAACCTGTGGCCCCTGCTGCGGCGCACGCTGGTCGAGGCACGCGGGGTCCTCAGTCCCCGCGAGCGCGAATGCCTGGCGCTGGCATTCGGCGGGCTGACCGCGCGCCAGAGTGCCGAGCGCATGGCCTGCAGCGAGCGCACCGTCAACTACCACCTGGCCAACGCCATGGCCAAGCTCAAGGTCGACAACAAGCTTGCGGCGGTTCAACGCGCCTGCTGGATCGGCGCTCTCTGAAGCACGTCCTGCGCGACCTGTTCATAGGCGTGGGCCAGCTGCAGTAAAGCGAAATCGGCCTGCGGCCGGCCGATGAGCTGCAGACCCATCGGCAGTCCGTCTGCGTTGAATCCCGCCGGAACACTGATGCAGGGCAGACCCGCGAAGGTGGCATAGATCACGACCTCCATCCACCGGTGGTAGGTGTCCATGGGAACGCCATTGATCTGCTGCGGCCAGCGCGCATCAACATCAAACGGCCAGACCTGTGCCACGGGCAGTGCCAGGTAGTCGTACCCCTCGAATAGTGCGAGCATCCGCAGGTAGAACGCCGTCCGCGTCGTGCTGGCCGACATGAACTGGGCACCGGTGACGCCCTGCGCCTGATCATGTTCCCACAGCGCTTCCGGCTTGATGTGCCGGCGGTTGTCCGCTTTCAGCAGGAAGGGCGCGATGCGCGACGCAACCAGCAGCTTGCGCCAGACCAGCCAGCCCTCCCAGATACGCGATGGCTCCATGCCCAAGGCTGCGGGCTCCACCCGGCAACCCAGACCCGCCAGCCGTTGCAGCGCCTGTTCACAGACTTCGAGGATGCCCGCCTCCATCGGAAGATGGCCGCCGAGGTCGCCCAGCCAGCCGATGCGTGCGCGAGCCACGTTCGTGGCTTCCATGTGCAGGGATCCGAGGAACCGCTGGCCATCGTCTGCAATTGAAAGAGGCGCTTGTGGGTCGAAGCCGGCCTGAATCGCCAGCAGTTGCGCAAGATCCTGCACGTTGCGCGCCATGGGCCCCTCGGTGCCCAACTGGGAGATCCAGACGTCCTGGGCCGGGAGCATGGGCACTCGGCCCTGGGAAGGCCGCAGCCCGAACACGTTGTTCCAGGCGGCGGGGTTGCGCAAACTGCCCATGAAGTCCGATCCATCCGCCACCGGAAGCAGTCGCTGGGCCAGAGCCACAGCGGCGCCGCCGCTGCTGCCACCCGCTGACAAGGCGGGATCGAACGCATTGCGTGTGGGTCCGAACACCGTGTTGAAGGTGTGTGAACCCAGGCCGAATTCGGGCACGTTCGTCTTGCCGATCACGATGCAGCCGGCCGCCTTCATCCGCCGCACCATCAGACTGTCGGTGGCAGGGACGAAATCACGCATCAGGGGCGAGCCGAGCGTGGTGCGCACACCCGCGGTATTGGACAGATCCTTGATGGCCTGCGGCATGCCGTGCATCCATCCCATCGATTCGCCGCGGGCCAGCATCACGTCGCGATCGTCCGCCTGCTGCAACAGGTCTGCCGGGTTCTGGAGGTTGACGATCGCATTGAAGCGCGGGTTGACCCACTGGGTGCGCTCCAGGTAAGCCTGCATCACCTCCCGGCACGAGATCCGACGTTCGTGAATCGCAACCGAGAGCGCGCTGGCAGAAAGGTCGGTGATGTCCATGCCGGCACCGGCGTCAGGCAGCGTTTCAGGCTAGCGGCGGAATGCGCAGCTTCTGCCCAGGATAGATCTTGTCGGGATGGCTGAGCATCGGCTTGTTGGCCTCGAAGATCACAGGGTATCTGTTGGCATTGCCATAGTAGGTCTTGGCAATGGCCGAAAGCGTGTCGCCACGAACAACATCGTGGTAGCGGGCCTCGTCTGCAGGTTCGGCGACGGACATCAGGTTTTCCACTTCCGTCACGCCGCCGACATTGCCGCAGCACAGCGTGACCTTTTCGCTGGCTTCCTGCGTTGGCGCCTCACCCTGCACCGTCACTTTGCCGCTGGCGCCATCAAACGAGACATACAAACCCGAAACACCCAGGTTCTGGGTTTCGATGTAATCGCGAATTGCATGGGCCGCCTTGGTGTTGAGTTCGTCCAGCGTCGCTTGAGTCGCCGGGTCACCGGCCGCTGCTTCTGCGGCTTTTTCAACTTCTTTGTGCCCGAACAGCTTTTCGCCGGCTTCCTTGATAAAACTGAACATGCCCATGATGAGTGCCCCTGTGCGAGTGATGAAGCGGCCACTTTAACCGTTCCCGCATCCGGCGGTCTTGCGAAACCCGCAATAATGCGGCGCATGACCTTGATGGCAATCGATGTGGGCAACACCCGGCTCAAGTGGGCGCTTTACGATGCGCCCGAACCGGGCGCGCAGGTGTTGGCGCAGGGGGTTGAATTCCTGGAGAACATCGAGAAGCTGGCCGAGGGCGAATGGGCCGCTTTGCGGCCGCCGGACCTCATGCTGGGCTGCATCGTCGCAGGTGACGCGGTCAAGCGCCGGGTGCAGGAACAGATGGAGATCTGGGACGTGTCGGCGAACTGGGTTGTTTCCAGTACCGCCGAAGCGGGTCTGGTCAACGGCTACGACCATCCTTCTCGACTGGGTCCGGACCGCTGGGTGGCCATGATCGGAGCGAACCACCGGATGCGCGCCCGCGGCACGCCAAGGCCCATGGTTGTGGTCATGGTGGGGACCGCTGTCACGGTCGAGGCCATCGACGCACACGGTCATTTCTTGGGCGGCCTGATCCTGCCTGGCCACGGCATCATGCTGCGGGCGCTGGAGTCCGGCACGGCCGGCTTGCACGTGCCGACGGGTGAGGTGCGCGCATTCCCGACCAACACCAGTGATGCGCTCACCAGCGGGGGCACCTATGCCATCGCCGGTGCGGTGGAGTGCATGGTTCGCAATGTCCGGCAGCACTGCGGTGTTGAACCGGCCTGTTTCATGACCGGTGGCGCCGGCTGGAAGATGGCGCCCTCCCTCTCGGTGGAGTTCGAACTGGTGGAGAGCCTGATCTTCGACGGCCTGCTGGTGATCGCCCAGGAGCGTTACGGCTCATCATCGGGCCGTCCGCAACCCGGCCGGTGATTGCTATATTTATTGAAGCAAAAAATGACCGTTTGACGATGGGAATTGCCTGGAATAGTCGCTAATCTCCGAGTTCAGCCTGCGCCAGGTCCCGGTCCAGTCTTTCCTTGGCATCCATCGGTTCAATGGCGGCTGCCTGTTCGTACAGGCGGGTGGCCTCGGGGCTGTCCGGGTTGCCTTCGAGCATGACCAGTCCGCGCGCGTACTCGAGCCTGGCCATGGCCGAATCGGGGTTCAGCACCAGTGCCTTTCGGTACATCGCCAGACCCACATCCTTGCGGGCGCCATAGGTCATGCGTCCGATCAGCGGACCGACCTTGTCGATGACCTCGGCATGAAAGGCACCGAGCGCCACATGGGCGTCGGCGTGCAAGGGCTGCAACCGGAGGGTCTCTTCCAGCGCTGCGCGAATGCGCTGCCCCAGGCCTTCGGCCAACGCCTTCGCGACGCTGATGCCCTGGCTGTAGCGCCCCAGGGCGTAGGCTTGCCAGTACCATGCGGCGGGATTGAGCGGTTCAATCGTGGCCTGCATCCGCGCGCGCTCCGCCGTCTCCAGAAACAGGTCGAGCCGGCTTTTCTCCGAGGGCTCAAGGTAGTTGGCGTAAACGCAGCACGCCTTGTTGGCTACGGTGACACCTGCGGGGCCCAGATCCAGGCCGGACTCCAAGGCGCTTTGAAAAAAACCGTTGTGGAAATGCGCCCACGCTTGAAGCACCGCATCGTCACCCGGCATCGGCTCCGCGTCGCCCGCATGCAACCGCTTCCAGTGCTGCGCGACGCAACCCGTGTCATAGACATAGGCGCCGATGAATGGAAAGGGGGTCCACGACAGCATGATGCGACGGCGGATGCCGTTCAGGAATCGCTGGAGTCGTAGGCCGTCACCAGGGTCATCAGGTGCTGGCGCTGGCCCAGCTCCAGGTAGGGCATCAACAGATTGAGCACATGGTGGGCGCCGCGCATCAGGGCCAGTTGCGCATGCTCGGGCTCCAGTGCGCGGCGCGGGTCTCGCACGTATTCATAGCTCAGCCAGTAGGTCAGCACAACCACCATGCTGGTGGCCGTGGCCTCCACTTCGCGAGAGTCGATGTCAATGGAGCCGGCGCGGCTCATGCCATCAAGCAAGGCTTTGACCGCGCGGGTCTTGTTCTTCAGAACCCACTGGAAATGCGTCTCGAGGCGGCGGTTCTTGCTGAGCAGGTCGTTGAGGTCGCGGTACAGGAAGCGGTACTGCCAGATCAGTTCGAAAAGCGTGTGCATGAAGAACCACGCATCCTCGACATCGCGCACGTTGTCGCTGGCGTTGAGCAGTTCGCTGAGCGAGCGCTCGTAGCGGTCGAACAGGCTGTTGATCAGCTCATCCTTGGCCGGATAGTGGTAGTAGAGATTGCCCGGGCTGATGTTCAGTTCGGCCGAAATCAGCGTGGTCGATACGTTCGGTTCGCCGAAGCGGTTGAACAACTCCAGCGTCACCTCCAGAATGCGTTCCGCGGTGCGGCGTGGCGCTTTTTTCGCCATGGATGTCTTCCTCCGATATTGTGCCGACTCTACCCCAATCGCCAGATCACCTGGCCGCACGCCGCTTCCCTCCGCACACCCTGGCGCGGCCATGACGCCGAATGGCTCTCAGGGCGAACGCCACCCGGCTTCAGGCGGCGCCGTGGCGTCGTGCTTTTGGCGTGACCATATCGCCCAGGTCCTCCATCGTCTCCTGCAAGGAAACGATGGCCTGACCGATCCGGCTGCGCGGTTTCGTTGGTACGACCAGGCGCCGTTTGGGATCATCCAGCACATCGTTGTTCAGGGTGATGCCGTGGCGGGCGAGGCGGGCCGAGAAGGCGGCGCGCCGCGAACGCAACATTGCCCGGGTCTGCTGATAGGCGTGCTCGGCCAGGTGACGACGCTGGGCATAGCTGAACGTATTGGCCAGGTACAGCTCCGGATCACGGTGGTCAGGCTCGAACAGGAGGATGTCGGTGTCCGGATAGGCGCGTTCGTATCCCTTGATGCCGAGCTCCATCCGAGAGTGAATGATGGAGCGGAAAGTCTGGCTGAGTACCGCCGGGAGGCCGCCGTCCACGATGCGCGGAATGCGTCGCTTTTCAGGCGGCAAGCCGCGCTGCATCACCTGGGTGATCTCGGGCAGCGTGGCGTCGAAAGGCACCAGCGGATTCATGCACAGCATCAGGTCCATGCCCTCGTCCAGCGCCACCGAGGCATGCATGGTCTTCTTGAGGGCGCCATCCACGTAATAGTGCGCGTCGATCTCCACGGGTGGAAACAAGCCCGGCAGCGCCGAACTCGCCTGAACCGCCTTGGAAATCGGGACGTGGTCCCAGCCCGGCCGGCCAAACGGCGCGGCCTCCCCACTGTCCAAGTTCGTGGCGACCAAGGTCAGCTGGGTCTTGAGCTGGCGGAAATCGTTGGTGCGGCCGGCGCGGGCGAAAAGGGCGGCCAGGCGCCGGTCCACATCGTCATTGGCAAACACGCCGGTGGGCAGTCCAGGCCCCAGCTTTTCCAGTGCACTGATCAAGGACCGCCGTTCTACCAGCAGTCGCCACAGGGCGGCCGCGACAAGTCCCGGCATCATGATGGACCGTCGGGCGAACTCGCCCCAGGCGGGGACGGTCAGCCAGGACGGATCGAATACCTCGGCGCTCTCGTCGCTGTTTTCAATGAATCCGTCGCACAGTTCTCGCGGCGTCATGCCGTTGGCAAGGGCAGCGGCCAGAAAACCACCAGCTGACACCCCCACGTAATGGTCCAGTTGGGTCAGATCAATGCCTTCAAGGGATTCATCCAGCGCGCAGAGGGCGCCGATTTCATAGATGGCACCCAACGGCCCACCACCTGCCAGTGCCAAGGCGACCCGAGGTTTGTGGGCGCCTCGCTTGGGCTGCGGCGCTGCGGCGCGCGATGGAGGCAACGCCCGTTCGTTCGCGGGTGGGGTGACAAGGCGAAGGGAACGCGGTTTTTTCGTGCTCATGTCATTCAGTGTAGATGGGCAAGGCCGGAATATTTGCTGCGCTGCAGCAGGTCAGAAAAACAAAAGGGGCGAACCCGTCGCCCCTTTTCTCGCTGTCATGCGGCCCGAAGGCCAACCGGGATCATCCTTTGCACCTTATGCCCCAGCCGCTTCCGTCTTGACGGGCGCAGTTGCCTTTCGCGTCGCTGCGCGCTTGGTCGCGGGCTTGGCGGCGCTCTTGGCGGACTTGGGTGCGCTCTTGCGGGCCGGCTTTGCCGCAGCCGTCTTGGGAGCACCCGATTTGGCGGAAGCGGCCGCCTTGGCTGACAGCTGCTGCACGTTCTTGTTGAGTTCGTCGATGCGGGCAATCAAGGCGTCGACGTCCTTGGACGAAGGCACGCCCAGCTTGTTCAAGGCCTTGGCCACGCGTTCCTCGAAGATGTTCTCCAGCTTGTCCCATTGGCCGGTGGCCTTGGACGTGATGCCGGTCGCCATGTTGGCCATCTTGCTGGTCGCTTCAGTGATCTTTTCTTCAGCCGCAGCCTGTGTCTTGCGCTGGATCGAGAGGCCTTCCTTGGCCAGAGTCTCGAACACCTTGCCACCCTCATTCTGGGCTTTGGTGAAGGCGGCCAGTCCGGCCAGCCAGATTTGTTGCGCCGAATCTTTGACCGCGCCGGGAAGTTGAGCCGGGGATTTTTTCGCAGCGCTTGTTTTTTGCAGTTTCTTGACCATCAAGGCCTCCAGCATAAAGAATACCAACCATCAAAAAGACTTCTACCATCCAAAAGACGCTAGAAATATAGTCTGCCAATCGCTATTTGGTTAGGGATGAACTCCTAAACTTGTTGTGTCACCAACGAAGACCCAGGTTTTCTCCGAGTCGCTATACGTGCGATGTCCGAGGGCGATTGGGTGAGCGACGCCCGGATGGAAGCGCAAGGTCGTGATCGATTTTGACGCGTGACCCTGCGCGTGCTGGATTGGGCTGCCACGAGGGATGTATTCATCGGGAATGCCAAGCATTTGGCGCTGGACGAAGTTCTTTTTGCTGCGACGCTCCTGGCCAGACTTCGAACGTCGCGCCATCAGGGAGCCATACGGTGCGATGCTCAACGTCCGAAGGTGGTGATGACCTGCCACCGTACCAATCAACAGCGGAAGTCCGGGGTCAAGGGTAGTCGTTTTTTCGTTGAGCCGAGATGTATTGGCGCAGCAAGTCCATCGCTTTCAAGGACCGGGCGCAGGAACCGGGACGGGACGAGATGCCAGTCCAAGGCATACTCCTTGCGACGCCGGCATCGCATCCGAAGTAGATGCAGGCACGTTGGTCCAGTTGCGCCAGCGCCCGCTCGATCTCCTCGTCACCGGCTGGGCGCCGGATGACCTGGACGCCGATCATCACTCACTCGATGGTGATGCCGGTGCGCTTGATGATCGGGGTCATGACCCGGAGTTCCTGCTGCATGAAGTTCTGCAGCGCTTCCGGTGTCCCGCCGATCGGCTCCATGTACTGGGCGTGCAGCTTTTCGCGGACCTCGGGCATGGCCAGAACGGCATTGATTTCGCGGTTCATGCGCTGCACGATGTCGGTGGGCGTGCTGGCCGGCGCCATCACGGCCATCCAGGCCAGGTTTTCGATCTCGGGAAGGCCGGCTTCCTTCATCGTGGGAATGTCCGGGGTCAACTGGCTTCGTTGCGCAGTCGACACCGCGAGCGTGCGCAGCTTGCCAGCCTTGACCTGCGGGAGCACGGCCACTGCCGGAACGCAGGCAAATTGCACATCGCCTTGCAGAATGGCCAGCACGGCCAGCGGCGACGAGGCGTAAGGAATGTGCACGGCATAGGTGTCGGTCTTCACCTTGAGCAACTCGACGCCCAGTTGCGACAGGCTGCCGACGCCTGTGGACGAGAAGTTGAACTTGCCCGGGTTCTTCTTCATTGCCGCGACAAGTTCCTGCAACGAGTTGATGCCGGAATCGGCACGAACCGTGCAGACGTTCGCTTGTCCGCCGGCGAGGACGACCGGCCGCAGTTCGGTGAAGGGGTCGTACGGCAGCTTCTTGTACAGGACGGTGTTGTAGACCAGCGGGCCGTTGGTGCTGATCACGTAGGTGTAGCCGTCGCCGGGAGACTTGGCGACCGAGCCTGTGCCGTTGTTGCCGCCACCACCGACGCGGTTCTCGACGATGACCGGCTGGCCCAGTCGCGTTGCCAGCTTCTCGCCCATGATGCGTGCAATCACGTCCGGAGACGAGCCGGCGCCGTAAGGCACGACGAGCTTGATCGGCTTGCTCGGCCAAGCCGCCTGGGCCAGGGCAGCAGTGCCAGCAAGCGACAGGGCCAGTGCGGCCAGGCGCTTCAGCCAGGTGGACACGGTGGGGCGGTAACGGTGGTTCATGGCGATGGAATCAGTTCGGTTTCATGGAAAAAGCGCCCTTCACCGGCGATGAAACCACCGACCAGCGTGCGGTAGGTGGCCTCGACGAGGTCGGGCAGACCCGGGAAATCGGCTTCATGGCGCGTGGCCAGTTCGCGCACGCGCGAAAACACGGCGGCCTGGCGCTCGGGGGCAGCGACCTGGAAGGCGTCGCGCTTGAAGCGTGTCGCGTCGCGCACGCACAAGGCCCGCTCAGCGAGAAGCGCAACGATCTGCTCGTCGAGTGAATCGATTCGTTGGCGCAGCTGCCCCAGGGTGGTTGCTTTTGGCGTGTAGCCAGGCGTCACGAAGCGGCGCACCGGACCAACGTCGGTTGCAGGTTCCTGGGAAGTCGACATGGGCTTGGGCGGGTGGGCAGAAGGATGGCACGAGCTTAGCAAAACGCCGACGTGCAGCCATTGGCACAAACCCGTCCGGGCCCGACCGGGTTGGCACAACGTTACGAGTCGGCTTGCCAGGCAGGGAGGCCAGCACACCCGTGCTGAGGTCGATCAGCAGGCCTGGCTTGCAGAAGATCCGTGTGGAGCGGGAGACGGGAATCGAACCCGCGTATGAAGCTTGGGAAGCTGCCGTTCTACCATTGAACTACACCCGCGAAGCCGTTAGTTTACTTGAGGATGTCGCCCAGGCAGAGGTACTTGAGCTCCACGTAGTCGTCGATGCCGTGGTGCGAGCCTTCGCGGCCCAGGCCGGACTGCTTGACGCCACCGAAGGGCACGTGCTCCGTGGCCAGGATGCCGACGTTGATGCCGACCATGCCGTATTCCAGCGCTTCGCTGACACGGAAGATCCGGCCGACGTCGCGGCTGTAGAAGTAACTGGCCAGGCCGAATTCGGTGGCGTTGGCCGCGTCGACGGCCTCCTGCTCGGTGGTGAACTTGAACACCGGGGCGAACGGGCCAAACGTTTCCTCGCGGGCGCACAGCATGTCCGCCGTGGCGTCGGCCACGACCGTCGGCTCGAAGAACTGGCCGGACAGGCGCTTGCCGCCGACCAGCACGCGAGCGCCCCTGGCCACCGCATCCTTCACATGACGCTCCACTTTCTCCAGCGCGGCTTCCTCGATCAGCGGGCCCTGGTTGACCCCGTCCTCGAAGCCGTTGCCGACCTTCGCCGTCTTGACCTTGGCAGCGAATTTCTCGACAAATTCATCGTAGACGCCGTCCTGCACGTAGAGCCGGTTCGAGCAGACGCAGGTCTGGCCGGCATTGCGGTATTTGCTCGCGAAAGCCCCTTCGACTGCGCTGTCGATGTCAGCGTCGTCAAACACGATGAACGGCGCGTTGCCGCCCAGTTCCAGCGACAGCTTCTTGACGGTGGGGGCGCTCTGGGCCATCAGGATGCGGCCGACTTCGGTAGAGCCGGTGAAGGAGAGGTGGCGCACCACGCTGCTTTCGCACAGCACCTTGCCGATCGCGATCGAGTGGTCACTGTCGGCGCTCAGCAGGTTGATCACCCCGGCCGGAATGCCGGCGCGGATGGCCAGTTCGGCCGCCGCCAGCGCCGTCAGCGGCGTCAGTTCGGCGGGTTTGATGATGACCGGGCAACCGGCCGCCAGAGCCGGGGCCACCTTGCGGGTGATCATCGCCAGCGGGAAGTTCCAGGGGGTGATCGCCGCGCACACGCCGATCGGCTGGCGCAGCACCATCAGGCGTCGCGTGGGATCGAACGGCGGCAAGGTCTCCCCGTTGACGCGCTTGGCTTCTTCGGCAAACCATTCGACGAAGCTGGCGCCATAAGCCACTTCGCCTTTGGCCTCGAGCAGGGGCTTGCCCTGCTCGGCCGTCATCAGCCGGCCGAGGTCGTCCTGGTTGGCCATCAGCAGGTCGAACCATTTGCGAAGGATGTTGCTGCGCTCCTTGGCCGTCTTGCCACGCCACGCGGGCCAGGCCGCGTTCGCGGCCCCGATGGCGGCCTGCGCATCGGCGGGGCCCAGGTTGGCCACGTCGGCCAGCTTCAGGCCGGTGGCCGGGTCCAGCACCTCGAAGCGGCTGGCGCCAGACACCCACTGGCCGTTGATGAGGCCATCGGTCTTGAGCAGGGTGGGGTCCTTCAGCAGGGCCAGGGGGGAAGTCTTCATGTCCATGGTTCGTCTCCTTGTGGCGCGGCCGTTGCCGGCGATTTATTTAACCTGTTAAGCAATTATTCCAGCCGCAGAGCATAGCGCTTTGGCAATTCCGTGTCAGTCACGCCGTGAGCCCCAAACCTATAATCGAATGTTCAAGCAGATCAAGCCTTTACGTGCGGTTCGCGCTCGCTGGCCGGCACGGCAAACCACCCAAAACAATGAGCACTCCCACTTTCTCCGTCGCTGATATCCGCAAGAGCTTCCTCGACTTCTTTGCCTCCAAGGGCCACACGGTCGTGGCGTCGAGCCCGCTGGTGCCGGGCAACGACCCGACGCTGATGTTCACCAACTCGGGCATGGTGCAGTTCAAGGACGTGTTCCTGGGCACTGACAAGCGCTCGTATGTGCGCGCCGCCTCGGTACAGGCCTGCCTGCGCGCCGGCGGCAAGCACAACGACCTGGAGAACGTGGGTTACACCGCGCGCCACCATACGTTCTTCGAGATGCTGGGTAACTGGAGCTTCGGCGACTACTTCAAGCGCGAATCGCTCAAGTGGGCCTGGGAACTGCTGACCGTGGTCTACAAGCTCCCCGCCGAGCGCCTGCTGGCCACGGTGTATGAAGAGGACGACGAGGCCTACGACATCTGGACCAAGGAGATCGGCCTGCCGCCTGAGCGTGTGATCCGCATCGGTGACAACAAGGGCGGGCGCTACAAGTCCGACAACTTCTGGATGATGGCCGACACCGGCCCCTGCGGCCCGTGCAGTGAAATCTTCTATGACCACGGCGACCACATTCCCGGCGGCCCGCCTGGAAGCCCCGACGAAGATGGCGACCGCTTCATCGAGATCTGGAACAACGTGTTCATGCAGTTCGACATGAAGGAAGACGGCTCGGTCACGCCATTGCCCGCGCCCTGCGTGGACACCGGCATGGGCCTGGAGCGCCTGGCCGCCATCCTGCAGCACGTGCACAGCAACTACGAGATCGACCTGTTCGACGTGCTGATCAAGGCGGCTGCCCGGGAAACTGGCGTCGCCGACCTGAGCAACCCGTCGCTCAAGGTGATTGCCGACCACATCCGCGCCACCGCGTTCCTCGTCAGCGACGGCGTGATTCCCTCCAACGAAGGCCGGGGCTACGTGCAGCGCCGCATCGTGCGCCGCGCCATCCGCCATGGCTACAAGCTGGGCAAGAAGTCGCCGTTTTTCCACAAGCTGGTGAAAGACCTGGTGCAGCTCATGGGCGCGGCCTACCCCAACCTTGCCGCGCAGGAGGCCCGCATCACCGAGGTGTTGCGGGTCGAGGAAGAGCGTTTCTTCGAAACCCTGGCCACCGGCATGCAGATCCTGGACGAGGCGCTGGCCGGTGGCACCAAGGTCTTGCCTGGCGACGTGGCCTTCAAGCTGCACGACACCTACGGCTTCCCGCTTGATCTGTCGGCAGACGTTTGTCGCGAACATGGTGTCGAGGTGGACGGTGCCGGCTTTGCCGCCGCCATGGAGCAGCAAAAGGCCAAGGGACGCGCGGCCGGCAAGTTCAAGATGGACAAGGCGTTGGAGTACACCGGGCCCGGCAACACCTTCACCGGCTATGAGCACCTGGAAGAACGGGCCGCCAAGATCGTCGCCCTGTACCTAGACGGCGTCAGCGTGGCCGAGCTGAAAGCCGGGCAGAACGGGGTCGTCGTGCTCGACACCACGCCGTTCTACGCCGAAAGCGGCGGCCAGGTGGGCGACGAGGGCGAACTGGTCAGCGGGTCGGCGCGTTTCGAGGTGGCCGATACACAGAAGATCAAGTCCGACGTGTTCGGCCACCACGGCACGCTTGCCGAGGGCACGCTGAGCGTGGGCGACCATGTGGCCGCCCGGGTCAACACCCTGGTGCGCGGTGCGACCGTGCGAAACCACTCGGTCACCCACCTGATGCACAAGGCGCTGCGCGAAGTGCTGGGCGGCCATGTGCAGCAGAAGGGCTCGCTGGTCAATGCCGAGCGCACCCGTTTCGACTTCACGCACAACGCGCCGCTCACCGACGTCCAGATCCGCGAGATCGAGCTGCGCGTCAACGCCGAAATCGTGATGAACGTGCCGACCCAGGCGCGCGTGATGGACATCGAGTCGGCGCAGAAGACCGGCGCCATGATGCTGTTCGGCGAGAAATACGGCGAGACCGTGCGCGTGCTCGACATCGGAACCAGCCGTGAGCTTTGCGGGGGCACCCATGTGCAGCGCACCGGCGACATCGGCTTTTTCACCATCATTGCCGAAGGTGGCGTGGCCGCCGGCGTGCGCCGCATCGAGGCGGTCACCGGCCTGAACGCGCTGGCCTATGTGCAGGGCATGGAGGCCACTCTCGGCGGCGTGGCGGGCACCCTGCGCGTGACCCCGGGCGAGGTGCCGGCGCGTATCAGCGCCATGCTGGAGCAGGCGCGCGAGCTGGAGAAGGAGCTGACGGCCCTGAAGGGCAAGCTGGCCTCCAGCCAGGGCGACGAGCTGGTGAACAGGGCGGTGGACATCCGCGGCGTCAAGGTGCTGGCGGCGCGGCTGGAAGGCGCGGACGCCAAGGCCCTGCGCGAGACGATGGACAAGCTCAAGGACAAGCTCAAGACCGCCGCCATCGTGCTGGCCGCGGTGGACGGCGACAAGGTGCAGCTGGCCGCCGGCGTGACGGCCGATACCCTGGGCAAGGTCAAGGCGGGCGAACTGGTCAACTTTGTGGCGCAGCAGGTCGGTGGCAAGGGCGGCGGCAAGCCGGACCTGGCCATGGCCGGCGGCACCGAGCCCAGCAAGCTGGCCAGCGCCCTGGCCTCGGTGCAGGCGTGGGTCGGCGAGCGGGTCTGAAGCGCAGCGGCCCGCCTGGCACCCGATGTGCCGGTTGCGCGCGGCCAGCGAGGTTTTCTGTCGCCCCCGCTTGCAGATGAAGGTGCGGCATGCCCTGCCTTTGATTTGCTTTCGTTTTGATAGCGTTTCATGACCATTCGACGCTGGGCCTGTGCCCTTTTGACCTTGTTCTTGACGACAGGAGCCGGTGCGCGGGCCCCTGCGCACGATGCCGCGTCATCCGGGCCGCAGCGCGTGGAATTTCCCAGCCTGGATGCGCCCGACGGGCTGGCGATCATGTTGCCGGCCTGGTGGTTCCGTGCGCCCGCCGAGGGGGCGCCAAGCCGCGCCCCGGCGCCGGTGGTCGTGATGCTGCACGGCTGCAGGGGCATGTTGAACCGAAACGGCGAGCCCGCCGAACGGTATCGCGACTATGCGGCCCTGTTGAACGCCCAGGGCTGGGATGCGATCGCCGTCGATTCGCTGTCGCCGCGTGGCGAAACCGAGCTGTGCACCCAGCGCGAAGGCACCCGCAAGGTCACCCAGATCCAGCGGCGCCGTGATGCTCTGGGGGCGCTCGAGTGGCTTGCGGCACAACCCGGCGTGGATGCCAGCCGGCTGGCCTTGCTTGGCTGGTCCAATGGCGGCAGCACGGTGCTGTCCGCCACCAACCTCAATCATTCCGAGGTGGCAAGAAGCCGGACGCGACCGCGCTATGCCGCGGCCTTCTACCCCGGCTGTGAAACGGAGGGGCGCCGCGGCTACCGCCCCGTGTCAGACACCTTGCTGCTGGTCGGGCTGGCCGACGACTGGACGCCATCCACGCCCTGTCAGGTGCTGGCCAGCGAAAAAAGCGGGTATGCGGTGCGGGTGGAGGCTTTTGAAGGCGCCCATCATGGCTTCGACGGCAAGGCCGCGCTGACCCTGCGTCGCGATGTGCCCAATGGCGTCAACCCCGGTCAGGGCGTGCATGTGGGGGCAGATGCCCAAGCGCGGGAGCAGTCGCGCCAGATCCTGATTCAAGCCCTGCAGCAGGCCTTTACCCGCTGAGATCCGGTTGAATCAGGCCGCCTGCCGGCGGGTCCTGCCAATGGGAGAGTGAATCACGGGGCCCGCATTCAGGCGTCGGGCTCGGGCCACTGCAGCGAACGCCGGCTTTCGAAGGCGCGCGCCTGGCCGGTGACCGGATCGGTGAAGGCGATGGTGCGTGCCAGCAACTGCAAGGGTCGGCTGAAGTCTTCTGGCTCGCGCGGGCCGCGCCGCACGGTAGGGTAAAACTGGTCGCCGATGATCGGCAGCCCCAGCGCATCCATGCTGACGCGCAACTGGTGGCGGCGCCCGGTCAGCGGTTGCAGGCCATAGCGCGCGTGGGTGCCACGAACTTCGAGCACCTCGATGCGTGTTTCACTGTTGGCCTCGCCGGGCGTCTCGACCATGCGGAAAAAGGCGGACGAATCTTCCACGATGCGGCTGCGATGGACGCGCGGAAACGGCTGCACGCCGGGGCTGGCCGCGATCGCCTCATAGGTCTTGGTGACGGCGCGTTGGCGAAACAGCGCATGGTAGGCGTCGCGCGTGGCGGGCTGGACGGCGAACAGCGTCAGGCCCGCGGTTTCACGGTCGATGCGATGGATCGGCGCCAGGTGCTCGATGCCCAAGCGGCGCTTCAGGCGCACCAGCAGGGTTTGCTGCACATAGCCTCCGGTCGGCGTGACCGGCAGGAAGTGCGGTTTGTCGGCCACCACCAGCCAATCGTCCTGAAACAGGATGGTTTCATCGAACGGGATCACAGCCTCGTCCGCGATGTCGCGGTAGTAGTGCAGAACTTGTCCGGTGCGAATGGGCGCATCGACCGCAACAGGCTGTCCGGCGTCATCGAACACGTGGCCGGTGGCCAGGCGTTGCGCCCAGGTTTCCCGGGGGACGCCTGGCAGGCGCTCGGCCAGGAAATCCAGCAGAGTGACCCAGGGGCCTGGAGGTACGGCGACACGGCTGGCGCCGACGCCGTCGCGGGACGGAATCAGCGGACCACCTTGCCGTCGGGGCGGATCGTGACGAGGTCGATGGCCCGCGTCGAATCCCGCGTGCCGGCACGCAGGTTGATGCGAAAGCCGCCGACGTCGTAATCGGTCATCGTGGCCATGGCCGACTGCAGGCGGGCCTTGTCAAACGTCTTGCCCGTCCGGCGTACGGCTTCGGCCAGCGTCTTGGCAGCGATGAAGCCCTCAAGGCTCTCGTAGGACGGCGTCTGGTCGGTGCTTTCAAGGACCGCCAGGTACTCCCTGACGATGGGCGTGGTGGTGCTGCGCGGTGAGGGCACGACCTGCGAGACCACCACGCCGCCGATTTCATTGCCCAAGGCGGTGAACAGCGGGTCGATGCCGACCGCCGAGAAATTCATGAAGGTGCCGCCGTAGCTGGCCTTGCGCATCTTGCGAATGAAGGCGGCCGTGGTGTTGAACAACGAGACCTGAATGACGGCCTGGGGTTGCGCCTTGATGACGGACGCCACGGCCGCATCGACCTTGTCGCTGTTGACCGGAACAAACGCGGAAGCCACCAGCGGGGGCAACTTGAGCTCGGCGATGGCCAGGTTGACGGCCGCCAGGCCCGCGCGACCCATGGGATCGTCCTCGGCCACGACCGCGATGCGGCTCTGGCCCAGCGTGGCGCAATGGCGCACCATCTTGAAGGCCTCGTCCGTCATGCCAGGGCGCACGTGGAAGACATGGTTGCTCGTTGCTTCACGCAAGGTATCGGAAGCGGCGAACGGGGCGAAGAAGATCGCGTTCTCCGAGCGCGCCACCGCGGCGCCGGCCTCGGCGCTGGCCGTGCCGACAAACCCGAACAGGACATCAGCGCCGTCTGCGAGCAGCTTGCGCGCATTGGCCGCGGCCCGGGTGGCATCGTAGCCATCATCGAGCTGGCGAAGCTCCAACGTCCAGCCTGGCCCATTCTTGCGTCCGTTGAAGGCGTCCACGTACAGCTTGGCGCCGGCCGCGAAGGCCAGGCCGATCTCGCTGGCAGCGCCGGTCAACGGCACCGACTGACCAAGGATGATCTTGCGCCCCGCAGGAGCCTGGCCCCAGGAGACGCCAGCGGAAGTCACGGTCAGCGCCACGCCGGCCTGAAGGAGGGTTCTGCGTCGCGGCATCAACATGGCTGCTTTCTGACGCCGAAACGTCCTGTTGGGAAGATGTGCGACGATACCCGAGACCCGGCGGTCCGGCAACGCGTTGGGATGGCCGATCTGCTATCAGGCCATGCATGCAGCGCATGGCGAGCGCCGGGCGATGTGGCGTCGCGCCGATGGTTTCAGCGGCGCTGGAACACCAGGTCCCAGACCCCGTGGCCAAGCTTGAGACCGCGGTTCTCGAACTTTGTCAACGGCCGGTAAGCGGGCTTGGGGGCATAGCCGCCCAGCGACGCATCGGCTGTGTTCGCCAGCATCGGCTCGGCCCCCAGCACGGCCAGCATCTGCTCGGCGTAGGGCTGCCAGTCGGTGGCACAGTGCAGGTAGCCTCCGGGTTTGAGGCGCGTGGCCAGCCTGGCGACGAGGGGCGGCTGGATCAGGCGGCGCTTGTGGTGCTTCTTCTTGTGCCAGGGGTCGGGAAAAAAGATGTGTACGCCGTCCAGTGTGGCCTCGGTCAGCATATGGTCCAGCACCTCGACCGCATCGTGCGCCAGGATGCGGATGTTCGTCAGCTGCTGTTCGCCGATGCGCTTGAGCAGGGCGCCGACGCCGGGCTCATGCACCTCGCAGCACAGGAAGTTGTCGCCGGGCCGCAGGCCGGCGATATGGGCGGTGGCGTCACCCATGCCGAAACCGATTTCCAGGATCAGCGGAGCGTCCCGGCCGAAGGCGGCCATCGGATCGAAGCGCAGGGTCGGGTCGTACGGCAACACGAAGCGCGGGCCGAGCGCTTCGAGCGCGCGCTCCTGCCCCGGTCCCATGCGTCCGGCGCGCAGCACATAGCTCTTGATCTGGCGCAGGTGGGTGCCTTTGGCGGGCCCCGGTCGGGACAAGTCGTGGCGGGGATCGGTCATGGCGGTGTGTTTCTCGGCGGGTCGGGGGACGGGGTGCGGATTGTAGGTGTTGCCCCGGAGCGCACGGACGCGGCGGTGGCGGCGTGTGGCGCCCTCCAGACCCTGCCCCATTCATCGGCCCAGAACGCGAGTGCGGTAGCCAGCGGGCCGCTCGCCTGCTGTAGGCACAGCGCGGCGGCGGCGGCATTGAGCGCCGTCAGCGGATCGCCAGTGTCCAGCGCCGCTGCGCCATTCTGCTTGGAGAGTTTCTCCCCGTTGGGCCCGAGCACCAGCGGCGTGTGCAGGTAGCGCGGGGTGGACAGGCCGAGCGCGCGCTGCAGCAGGATCTGCCGTGGCGTGTTGTCGGCCAGGTCTTCGCCGCGCACGACATCGGTGATGCCTTGGTCGGCGTCGTCCACCACCACGGCCAGCTGGTAGGCCCACAGCCCGTCTGCGCGTTTGAGGACGAAATCACCGACCTCGGCTGCGACGTCCTGATGGCAGGGCCCGAGGCGGCGGTCCACCCAGCGGATCACCGGGTCCGTGGGTTCGGGCGCGAAAGGGTCATCGGTCGAAACGGGTGCTATGGATTGAATAGCTGATGAAGACCAATCGACGCTGGGTAAAGGCTGATTTTGTTCGAAATAACCGGTTCGCAGCCGCCATGCGCGTGCGGTGCGCCCGTGCAGCCCGTTGCGGCAGGTACCGGGATACACCAGCTCGCCGTGGCGGCCCCGCACGACGCCGCGGCGGGCCCATTCGGCTTCGATGTCACTGCGCGAGCAGGCGCAGGGGTAGGCAAGGCCTTGCGCCACCAGCCGGTCCAGCGCCTGCTGGTACAAAGCCCCCCGCCGTGACTGCCAGACCACCGGCTCATCCGGGACCAGCCCGCAGGCGGTCAGCTGGGCCAGGATGGTCTGGTCGGCGCCGGCCACGCAGCGCGGCGTGTCCACATCCTCGATCCGCACCAGCCATTGTCCGCCGTGGGCGCGCGCATCCAGCCAGCTCGCCAGCGCGGCAACCAGAGAGCCGGCGTGCAGTGGTCCGGTGGGAGAGGGGGCAAAACGGCCCCGGTAAGGAAGAGCCCCCACGCTCCCCGCTGCGCGTGGTTCGCTGCCTCCCGAGGGGGCGCTCGCCGCCTTGGGGCGGCCCGGCGGCGGCTCGGTGGCTCCCACGCTCCCCGCTGTCAGCCGGCGGCCAGCGCCAGCTCCAGCCCCGACAAAAAGGCGTCTTCCACGCGGTGGCCGATGCACCAGTCGCCACAGGCGCCGATGCCGGTGTGGGCATCCCAGAGGTGCGTCTGTCCCAGCGGCTTGACGGTGCGCGCATGGCGCCAGCGGTGCACGGCCGTATGGGCAGGCGCGGCGTAGATGCCGGTCACCTCGGTGAACGCCTTCAGCATCTTGGCCTCGATGCGGGCGGGGTCGTCCTGCAGGTGCTCGCGGGACCACTCGGCGCTGGCCTGCACGGTCCAGCGTTCCGTGGGCGTGCGCCCGGGCTTGGACGACTCGCGGGCCAGCCAGGCCACGCGGTGGTGCGTGCTGCGCGCGGCATTCCATTGCGGGCCCAGCGTGACCAGATCGGGCTGCATCGCGTTCGGAAACGCCAGCATCAGCGTCCAGCAGGGTGCGATGTCCACGCTGGCGAGCTTGCGCAGGCCTTTCGGTGACAGGCCGGACGTGGCCAGCAGGTCGGCCGCCTGCGGCGCGGGCAGCGCCAGCATGACGCCATCAAAGCCGCCATACACGTGCCGCGCTTCCCCGGCCTCGGTGCGCAGCTGCCAGCCGGCAGGGTCCAACGCATCGCGCTCGATGCGGGTCACGCGGGTCTTCAGTTCGAGCTGGCAGGCCGCCGCCAGTGGCTGCGCCCATTGCGTGACCAGATCGCTCATGCCCGGCACGGCCACCCAATGCGACTCCCGCGCGGGCAATGGCGCCTCGGTCACGCGGCCGTGCGCATCGAGCACGCGGATGGCATTGGCGCTCCAGGGCTTGCACAGACCGGGCACGGTTTCCAGGGCCCGGGCGAAGCGCGCATCGCGCACGGTGAAGTACTGTGCGCCGTGGTCGAAGCTGCCAAAAGGCGAACTGCGCGTGGCCATGCGCCCGCCGGGAGAGACGGTCTTCTCGAACACGGTGACGCTGTGGCCAGCCTGCACCAAGGTGCGCGCACAGGCGATGCCGGCCATGCCAGCGCCGATCACGGCGAAATGTCGGGGGCCTCGGGGTGCTTGTGGCATGGCGGTCTCTTTTCGTTGTGTTGACGGGCTGCGGATAGTGCGCACTCTACCCGCTTTCAATGGTGGTGCTGCTCCAGCAGCGCCCGCCGGGTGACCGGGCTTTGCAGTTGGTCGAGCCACCACTGCAGCGCCCGCCCGGGTCGGTCGCCGGAGCGCCATACATAGCGCGGATGGGCCACCAGCGGGGCACGCGCCACGCGGCGCACCACGAGCCGGCCGGTTTCAATGTAAGGCCGCGCCATGGGTTCGGGCAGGAAGCCCCCGCCCAGCCCGCGAAGCTGCGCGTCGAGCTTGGCCTGCATGGTGGGCACCGTGAACACGTCCTGCCCGCCTAGCAGGCTGACCGTGACGCCACTGCCGCGCTGCACTGAATCGGCGACGGCCACGGCACGGTGACTGCGCAGATCGTCGTCATCGAGCACGCCGTCACCCGCGGCCAGTGGGTGGTGGGGCGCCACCGCGAAGACAAAGCCCACGCTGCCCATGGGCTGGCTGTGCAGGCCTGCCGCGGTGCCCGGGCCCGGACTCACGCCCAGTGCCAGGTCGGCCTGCCCCGAGGTCAGCGCCTGCAGCGTGCCGGAGAGCGTTTCGTCGCGGATGCGCAAGCGCGTGGGGGGCTCCAGCTGGAAGAAGGCGCAGGCCAGCTCCATCAGCACCGGACGCGCCATCAGGCCGTCGGCGGCGACGGTCAGCTGCGGTTCCCAGCCGGTGGCCACGCGCTTGACGCGGTTGGCCACTGCGTCGATGTCTTGCAGCAGTCGGCCGCCCTCGCGCAGCAGCTCCGCGCCGGCCTCGGTCATGCGCGCCTGGCGTGAGCTGCGGTCGAACAGCAGCACGTCCAGAGCGTCCTCGATCTGGCGCACGCGATAGGTCAGCGCACTGGGCACCAGATTCAACGCCCGCGCGGCGGCCGCGAAACTGCCGGTGTCGGCGATCGTCTGCAGCATGGCCAGAGCGTCGGGGGTCAAGGCATCACGGGCTGTTTGCATGATGGGGTCTATTCAATTCAAATTATATGAATGATGTCATCAATCTGCCTGCAACGGTGGCGGGCCGTTCGTCCCTACAGTCAAGTCTTCACAGGAGCACACCATGCTGACCCTTCGCAAATCCCAGGCACGAGGCCATGCCGATCACGGCTGGCTCCAGTCGTATCACAGCTTCTCTTTTGCCGAGTATGTCGACCCTGCCCACATGGGCTGGGGCAACCTGCGCGTCATCAACGAAGACCGCATCGCGCCCGGCACCGGCTTCGGTACGCACGGCCATCGCGACATGGAGATCATCAGCTACGTGCTGGAGGGCAACCTGGCGCACAAGGACAGCATGGGCAACGTCAAGGGCATCCCGCCTGGCGATGTTCAGCGCATGAGCGCCGGGCGCGGCGTGATGCACAGCGAGTTCAACCATGCCGCGGGGCAGACCACACATTTCCTGCAGATCTGGATTGAGCCCGACGTGCGCAGCATCCCGCCGAGCTACGAGCAGAAGACGATTCCCGAGGCCGACAAGCGTGGCGCACTGCGGCTCGTGGCATCAAAGGATGGCGCCGCCGGCTCGGTGACGATTCACGCCGACGCGCGGATCTACGCCGGCCTTTTCGACGGCACGGAGGCGGCCGTCCTGCCCATCGACCCGGCGCGCAAGGCCTATGTGTTCGTGGCCCGCGGCAGCGTCGCAGTCAACGGCCAGGCGCTGGACACCGGCGATGCGGCCCTTTTGTCTGCCGAAAGCCGGATCACCCTGAGCGAAGGCCGGCAGGCCGAAGTTCTCGTGTTCGACCTGGCTCCCTGACGGATTCGTTTCGTTTCTTTTTCCACTTCAACCCATTCAAAGGAATCTCCATGTCCAACGCGCTTCAAAATCCCTTGTCCCTCGCCGGCCGCCTGCTGCTGGCCCTGCTGTTTCTTCCCGCGGGCCTGACCAAGATCGGCGGCTTCGCCGGAACCGTGGGCTACATCGCTTCCAAGGGGCTGCCGCTGCCCACTGTGGGCGCGCTGATCGCGATCGGGGTTGAAGTGCTGGGCGGCCTGGCCTTGATCGCCGGCTTCGGCACCCGCGCGGCGGCATTGGTGCTGGCCGTGTTCACGCTGGCAGCCACGGTCATCTTCCACGCCTACTGGGCGGTGCCGCCCGAGATGCAGATGGTTCAGCAACTGATGTTCTTCAAGAATATCGCGGTGGTCGGCGGCCTGCTCGTGCTGGCAGCCCATGGCGCCGGTGGCTGGAGCGTGGACGCAAAGCGCCAGGGCTGACGCTCGCCAGGTCCGAAGCCGGCTCCGATGACCAGGTGCTGTCCAGACGCTGCGATCAGGTTCTGCCCAGGCCGACTCCTACAATGCCCTCCATGTTGTCGGCCCGGTTAAAGATCACCCGGTGCGTGCCCTTGATCGGCATGGGCCGCGGCGCGCGGCTGGCCGGTTCGCGGGCGGCGCCCTGGGGGCTGCGATGAAAGTCCTCTCGCTGTTGCCCCTGGTGGACTGGCTGGCGCTGGCGGCGTTCTTTGCCCTGTGGATCGGCTACGCCTGGTTTGCGAGGTTCTGGGGCATCCGCCAGCGCTCGCTGATCGCCACCACGAACCGCTACCGCGGCTTCTGGATGCTGCAGGCCACCGCGCGCGACCCGCGCATGCTCGACGGCGTGATCGTGCAGAATCTGTCGCACACGCCGTCGTTCTTCTCGTCGACTTCGATCATCATCATCGGCGGCCTGTTTGCCTTGCTGGGCACCACCGACAAGGCCGCCGAACTGGTGCGCGAAATCCCGTTCGCCCAGCCCACGCCCATCCTCGTGTTCGAGTTCAAGATCCTCGTGCTGGTGGGGATCTTTGTGTACGCGTTCTTCCGGTTTTCCTGGTCGATGCGCCAGTACACCTTCGTCGCGCTGGTCATCGGCTCCATGCCGCCGGCGGAGGACTTCGCTTCGGGCCGCTTTGACGCCAAGTCCTACGCTGACCGGGCCGGCGCCCTGGTGGGGGCGGCGGCGGAAACCTTCAACGACGGCTTGCGCGCCTACTATTTTTCGTTTGCCGCCATGGCCTGGATCTTCTCGCCACTGGCGATGTTGGGTGCGACCGTGCTGGTGGTGGCCATCCTCTACGGCCGCGAGTTCCGCTCGGAGGTGCTGACGATCCTGCGGGAGTGAGCGCGAGCCGGCTCCTACAATCGGTCGCATGTTTGTCCACCTGCGCCTGCACACCGAATTCTCCGTCGTCGACGGCACCAACCGCATCGACGAGATCGTCCGCGCCGCTGCGGCCGATGGCCAGCCCGCGTTGGCCATCACGGACCTGGGTAACCTTTTCGGCGCGATCAAGTTCTACAAGGAGGCGCGTGGCAAGGGGGTCAAGCCGCTGATCGGCGCCGAGATCGTGATGGAAGGCCTGGGCAAAGACCCTGGCGTGCTCTCGCGGGTGATCCTGCTGGTCCAAGGGAACCAGGGGTACCTGAACCTGTCGGAACTGCTGGCAAGGGCCTGGACGCGCAACGTGGTGAAGGCGCAGGCGGTGGTCAAGCTGGAATGGCTGAAGGAACTGTCCGAAGGCCTGATCCTGCTGTCGGGTGCGCAGGCCGGGCCGGTGGGCCAGGCCCTGGTTCAGGGCGACGCCGCGCGGGCCACGGACCTGGCGCTGCAACTGGCCTCGATCTTTCCGCACCGGTTCTACCTGGAGCTGCAGCGCGCCGGGCGCGCGGACGATCCGGTGCAGGTGGCCGGCGCGGTGCAACTCGCGGCTCGGCTGAACCTGCCCGTGGTGGCCACCCATCCGGTGCAGTTCACCACCCGCGACGACTACGAAGCGCACGAGGCCCGGGTCTGCATCTCCGAAGGCGAAATCCTGGGCAATCCGCGGCGTGTTCGCCGCTTCACGCCCGAGCAGTATTTCAAGAGCACGGCCGAGATGCAGGCGATCTTTGCCGATGTGCCCTCCGCATTGGCCAACAGCGTGGAAATTGCCCGGCGTTGCAACCTGTCATTGGTGCTGGGCAAGCCGCAGTTGCCCGACTACCCCACACCCGGCGGCATGCCGATCGAGGCCTACTTCCGCGTGGCGTCGCAGGAGGGGCTGGAGGAGCGGCTGCGCCACCTCTATCCGGATGAGGCGCGGCGTGAGCAGCAACGGCCGCGCTACCAGGAGCGGCTGGACTTCGAGATCGCCACCATCCTGAAGATGGGTTTTCCCGGCTATTTCCTGATCGTGGGTGACTTCATCAACTGGGCCAAGAACAACGGCTGCCCGGTCGGCCCAGGTCGGGGTTCGGGGGCTGGTTCGCTGGTGGCCTACGCGCTGAAAATCACCGACCTTGACCCGCTTGAGTACAACCTGCTGTTCGAGCGTTTCCTGAATCCGGAGCGGGTGTCCATGCCCGACTTCGACATCGACTTCTGCCAGGCCAACCGCAACCTGGTGATCGACTACGTCAAGGACAAGTACGGCAAGGATGCGGTGAGCCAGATCGTCACCTTCGGCACTATGGCCGCGCGCGCGGCGATTCGCGACGTGGGCCGGGTCCTGGACATGAGCTACACCTTCTGCGACGGCATCAGCAAGCTGATTCCGAACAAGCCAGGCCAGCACATCACGATTGACGGCGCCATCAAGGCCGAGCCGGTTCTGGCCGAGCGGCTGGAGAAGGAGGACGAGGTCAAGACGCTGCTGGCGTTGGCGCAGAAGCTCGAAGGCATGACCCGCAACGTCGGGATGCACGCGGGCGGCGTGCTGATCGCGCCGGGCAAGCTCACCGATTTCTGCCCGCTCTACCAGCAGCCCGGCAGCGATTCGGCGGTGAGCCAGTACGACAAGGACGATGTCGAGGCGATCGGCCTGGTGAAGTTCGACTTCCTGGGTCTCGCAACCCTGACCATCCTGGAAATCGCCCGCGAGCTTATCGTGCGTCGCCACAAGGGCCAGGAACAGTTCGCCTTCGAGAACATTGCACTCGACGATGCCGAGACCTATCGCCTCTTTGCCGACGGGCGCACCGAAGCCGTGTTCCAGTTTGAAAGCCGCGGCATGCAGGGCATGCTGCGCGACGCCAAGCCGACCCGGCTGGAAGACCTGATCGCGCTGAACGCCCTGTACCGCCCCGGCCCGATGGACCTGATCCCCAGCTTCGTGGCACGCAAGCACGGCCGCGAGCCCGTGGAATACCCGCACCCGGCCGTGGCCGACATGCTGTCCGAAACCTACGGCATCATGGTCTACCAGGAGCAGGTGATGCAGACGGCGCAGATCCTGGGGGGCTATTCGCTGGGCGGCGCCGACCTGTTGCGCCGCGCCATGGGCAAGAAAAAAGCCGAGGAAATGGCTGAGCACCGCGAGAAGTTCCGCGCAGGAGCGCTCGCGACGCACAACATCCCGCAAGAGAAGGCCGACGAGGTCTTCGACCTGATGGAGAAGTTCGCGGGCTATGGCTTCAACAAGTCGCACGCCGCGGCCTACTCGCTGCTGGCCTATCACACCGGCTGGCTCAAGGTGCACTACACGGCCGAGTTCTTTTGCGCCAACATGACGGTGGAGATGGACGACACCGACAAGCTCAAGGTGCTCTTCGAGGACGCCCTCAAGTTCGGCCTGACGTTTGATGCGCCAGACGTGAACCGGGGAAGCTATCGCTTCGAGCCGGTGTCGGACACCGTGATCCGCTACGGGCTGGGTGCCGTCAAGGGCACAGGGCAGCAGGCAATCGAGGCGATCGTGAAGGCCCGAGACGAGGGCGGCGCATTCAAGAGCCTGTTCGACTTCTGCGTGCGGGTCGACCGCACGCGGCTGAACAAGCGCACCGTGGAGGCGCTGATCAAGGCGGGCGCCTTCGATTCGTTGCAGCTCAACCGCGCTGCGCTGGTGGCCAGCATCGACCGCGCCTTCGACTTCGCCAATGCGGCGGCGGCCAACGTGCATCAGGGCGGGTTGTTCGACCTGGGCGGTGACGATGACCACGGCTCCAGCACGCAGGAACCGGAGCTGGTCGACGCCACCCCTTGGGGCGTCAAGGAGCGGCTGACGCTGGAGAAGACCGCGATCGGCTTCTACCTGTCGGGCCACCTGTTCGACGAGGTGGCGCGCGAGGTGCGGCAGTTCGTGCGCCGCCCGCTGGAGGAGCTGAAGGACTCGCGCGAGCCCCAGCTGCTGGCCGGCATCGTGACGGATTTTCGTGTCATCAACGGCCAGCGCGGCAAGCTGGCGCTGTTCAAGATCGACGACAAGTCCGGCGTCATCGACGCCCGGGCCGACGAGGCACTGATCAACGCGAACCGCAGCCTCTTCAAGGACGACGAACTCATCATTGTCATGGGCAAGCTGCAGCCGGATCGTTTTTCGGGCGGCCTTCAACTGACGGTCAATCAGGTCTGGGACCTGCCCGCGGCCCGCTGCCGCTTCGGCAAGTACCTGCGGGTGGCGGTGAATGGCGCTGCACCCGATATTTCCCGACTGGTGAAGGAGTTCCCGGCGCGCCGCGAAATGACCGAACAGGGTGAACTGCTGCGCGGACTGCCGGTGCGCCTGAGCGTGGAGCGCCAGCACGCCACGGTGCGCGCGCGGGCGGAACTTCAGCTCGGCGACGAGGCCCGCTTCTTTCCCAGCGATGCCGCGCTGGCCAGCTGGTCGGCGCAGGCCGCACAAGGGCAGGCCGTCATCGTTTACGACTGATTTTCAAGCTTTTTCGGTCTGGTCCCGGCGCGAAATGGATACTATTAGCTATTGAAATAATAGCATTGAAGTCGGATCAGTCTTTCGGCCGAAAGCCGATGATGAGCATCGACGGCACCCGGCCGTCGGCATCCTGGGGCAGTTTCTCGGTTTTGGCGATGGCCTTGAGCACCGCTTCGTCCCAGGCCTTGACGCCACTGGACTTGAGGAGCCTGGCGCCCTGGATGGTGCCATCGGGCGCAGCCCGCACCTCGACGTCGGCCATGGGGTTGCCGGCAATCTCGTCGGGGAAGACGATGTTGGGCTTGACCTTGGCGGCCACCTTGCCGGCGTAGCTGGCGGAAGGGCCCGCGGAACGCTGCGCATTGCCGGTGGCGGTCTCGCTGCCGGTCGCGCCGGCCAAGGCTTTCACCCGCTCAATGTTCTCCTTTCGGCGCGCCTCCTCCTCTTTCTTGCTGCGTGCCATTTCTTCCTTGTTCTTGGCCTCCTGGGCGAGTTTCTGATCCCGCGCTTTGCGCTCCTCGGCGGCTTTTTTCTGGCGCTCCTGCTCCGCCTTTTCCTGGGCCAGGCGTTTTTTCTCCTGCTCGCGTTGCAGCGTGTCTTTTTTCTCCGCCTCCAGCTTCTGCCGCCGCTTCTGCTCCTGTTCGAGCTTCTGCCGGGCGGCCAGCGCCTCGGCTTCCTTCTTCTGGCGGGCCAATGCAATCTCGGCGTCGCGCTGTACGGCGTCAGGGGGCGGTGGGGGCGGGGGCGGCGCGGGGCGGGGCGCCGGCTGGGGCTGCGGGGTCGGGGGCGGCGGCTCCTGAAGCCGGGGGGCGGCCTGTTGCGGGACGGCGGACCACAACTCGGCCTCGACGGTCAGGGTCCGGTCGGCCTGGTGCCGCCAGGTCACGCCCCAGCCCAGCGCACCGAGCAGCAGCACGTGGGCCAGCACCGCCAACACCAGCGCGCGCAACTGCGCGGGTGGCTGGGGCGGGGCGAACTCGGTCCAATCGGCGCTGGCGGCGTGCATGGCGGATGTTGTGGGTTCAGGGCCTCACGGCGCCAGTTGCACGGACAGGCCCACGCGCTGGATGCCGGCGCGCTGCAGAGTGTCCATGACCTTGACCACGGTTTCGTATTTCACACTGCGGTCGGCGCTGATGACCACAGCGGTGTTGGTCTGGCCGCTCTGCAGGGCCTTGACGGCAGCGGCCACTTCGCGCTGCGTGAGCTTGCGGGCCTTGTCGCCGGTCTTGAGTTCAAGCGACTCGTCCTTGCCGATGACGATCTGCACGATCTGGTCGGGCTGCTTGGCCGCCTTGCCCACACTCGGCAGGTCGATCATGCTCGGTGCGATCAGCGGCGCCGTGACCATGAAGATGATCAGCAGCACCAGCATGACGTCGATGAACGGCACCATGTTGATTTCGTTGATGGTGCGGCGCCCTTTCCCTCGGGACACTACGGAAGGCATGACTCAGGCTCCTTCACTGCAATCGGGATGAACAATTCTGGAGGCTGAGGCTACCGGCCGCGGCGCCGGGCCGCCCCAAGCAAGGCCAGCCCCTTCGGGGGGCAGCGCAGCACACGCAGTGGCAAGCGTGGGGGCCATGTCAGCGGCCCGACGCCGACTGGGCGCCCAGGTTGCGCTGCAGGATGTTGGAGAACTCCTCGATGAAGGTCTCCAGCTTGTTGGCCACGCGGTCGATGTCGTGCGCGAAGCGGTTGTAGGCCACCACCGCAGGGATGGCCGCAAACAGGCCGATGGCGGTGGCCACCAGGGCCTCGGCGATACCAGGTGCCACGGTGGCCAGCGTCACCTGCTGCAGGCTGGCCAGGCCGGTGAAGGCATGCATGATGCCCCAGACCGTACCGAACAGGCCCACGTAGGGAGAAACCGAACCCACCGAAGCCAGGAACGACAGGTTGGATTCCACCACGTCGAGTTCGCGCTGGTAGCTGGCGCGCATGGCCCGGCGCGCGCCGTCCAGCAGGGTGCCGGTATCCTGGATGTGGCGCTCGCGCAGCTTCTGGTACTCCCGCATGCCGCTGGCGAAGATGCGCTCCATGGGTCCGGCGGTCTTGGCGTTCTGCGCCGCCGAAGCGTAGAGATCGTTCAGGCTCGTGCCCGACCAGAACTCGCGCTCGAAGGTCTCGTTGAGCGCCTTCACGCGTTTGAGGGCAAACAGCTTGCGAAAGATCGCCGCCCAGCTGGCCACCGAAACGGCCACCAGCAGCAGCATGACGAGCTGCACCACGAAACTCGCGTTGAGCACCAGGTGCAGGATGGAGAGATTGGTATTCATTTCATGGCTTCCAGGACGTGGGGCGGGATACGGGCCGGCTTGAGTGTGGCAGCGTCGACCCAGCCTATGCGGATCATGCCTTCGCACAGCAGGCGGGCGCTGCCATCAGCCAGCGGTTCAGATTTCGAAAGCGCCTCCTGCGCGATGGTGATGGAGGCGCGGCCCGCCTCCTGCAGCCGGGCGGTGACGATCAGCTCGTCGTCGAGACGGGCCGGTCGATGGTATTTCACCGTGGTTTCGCTGACCACGAAGATGCCCCCGGTAGCCTCCCTCAGGGCTTGCTGGCCGATGCCCAGCGAGCGCAGCCATTCGGTGCGGGCGCGCTCGAAGAACTTCAGGTAGTTGGCGTAAAACACGATGCCGCCGGCGTCGGTGTCTTCCCAGTAGATGCGTATGGGCAAGGCGAAGGCCATCGCTATCAGGCCAGCAGAGCCCGCAGGCGTTGCACGGCGGTCTGCAGTTGGGCCATGGAACTGGCGGTGGAAAAGCGCACGAGGTGCGCCGTCTCGGCCGTGCCGAAGTCGCGCCCGGGCGTCACGGCCACGTGGGCGCGCTTCATCAATTCGAAGGCGAATGCCCAGCTGTCCTGCACGCCCAGCGTCCGGCAGGCCTGGCTGCAGTCGGCCCAGGCGTAGAACGCGCCATCCGGCATCACCGGCACGTTCAATCCCATGCCGTTGAGTGCCGGAATGAAGAAGTCGCGCCGCGCCTTGAACTCGGCCCGCCTGCGTTCGTACTCGGCGATGCTCTCGGGCTCGAAGCAGGCCAGCGCGGCGTGCTGTGCCACGGTACTGGGGCAAATGAACAGGTTCTGCGCCAACCGTTCAACGACGGGCACCAGCGTCTCGGGCACCACCATCCAGCCCAGTCGCCAGCCGGTCATGTTGAAGTACTTGGAGAAGCTGTTGATGCTGATGACCTGGTCGTCGATCGCCAGCGCGCTGTGCCCGAAGGTGTCGTCATAACTCAAACCGAGATAGATCTCGTCGATCAGCGTGATGCCGCCGTGGAGTTGCACCACTTCGTGGATGCGGCGCAGCTCGGCCGGATGGATCGAGGTGCCGGTCGGGTTCGACGGCGAGGCCAGCAGCACGCCACGGGTCTTCGGGCCCCAGGCCGCCGCCACCTTGTCGGCGCTGAGCTGGAAGCGCTCGGCAGCGGTGGTGGGAATCAGGACCGCGGCGCCCTCGGCGGCGCTGACGAAATGGCGGTTGCAGGGGTAGCTCGGATCGGGCATGAGGATTTCATCGCCAGCGTCGATCAGGGCCAGGCAAGCCAACTGCAGTGCGGCAGAGGCCCCGGCTGTCACCACGATGCGACTGGCAGGAATGTCCACGCCAAAGCGCGTGGCATACCAGCCGCTGATGCGCTCGCGCAGCGTCAACAGTCCGGTGGCCTGGGTGTACTGGGTTGCGCCATCGTGAATCGACCTGACGGCAGCCTCCTGTACCCGCGGTGGCGCGGTGAAATCGGGCTCGCCGATGTTCAGGAAGATCATCGGCGCGTCGGTATGGGCCAACTCGCGCGCCATGGCCGAGGCCGCCTTGGCGACCTCCATCACGTAGAACGGTTCGATGCGTCCGGCGCGGCTCGATATCTTCATGGGCGGGCTTTGCCGGCCAGCCGGTCGGCCTCGACCTCGGCAGCGCGCAGTTTCGGGGCCAGGCCATTGAGCACCGCGTTGACATACTTGTGCCCGTCAGTGCCGCCAAACTCCTTGGCCAGTTCGATGCATTCGTTGAGGGTCACCCGCCAGGGCACGTCGGGGCAATGCAGGAATTCGTACGCGCCAATCCACATGATGCCGTGCTCGATGGGCGAGATCTCGGCCATCTTGCGATCCAGCAAGGGCAGGATCAGGGCGTCCAGGTCCGTCGCCTGTTCGATGCAGCCATGCAACAAGGCGTCGTAGTGGGCTGCATCGGCCTTGTGAAAGCCCGCCAGATCGCGGGTGAAGAGGTCGATGTCGCTGGCCGCGTTGCCGCCCACCAAGTGCTGGTAGAGCCCCTGAAGGGCGAACTCGCGCGAGCGGCTGCGAACCGACTTGGAGGCGGACTTGCGCACGCCGGCGCCGGTCGTGCCCGTCTGGCGCGGGGGCCGTTTCGCGGCGCTGCTGGGGGCATCGCTCATGGCAGCTGGTCCAGCAAATTGGCCATCTCCACCGCCACGCGGGCCGCGTCGCGGCCCTTGTCGGTCTGGCGCGCGACGGCCTGCTCCAGGTTTTCCGTTGTGAGGATGGCGTTGGCCACCGGCAACTGGTAGTCCAGCGCAATGCGGCTGACACCCGCGCCAGATTCGTTCGCGACCAGTTCGAAGTGGTAGGTCTCGCCGCGAATGATGCAGCCCAGCGCAATCAGTGCGTCGTATTCATCCTTTTCGGCCAGGGCCTGCAAGGCCACCGGCACCTCCAGCGCACCCGGCACGCGCACATGGTCGATGTGCTTGCTGCTGACCCCCAGCGCCTCCAGTTCGGCCAGGCAGGACTGGGCCAGGGCGTCGGTGATGCTTTCATTGAAGCGGGCCTGCACGATGCCGATCTTCAGCTTCGTGCCGTCCATGCGGTCGGCTTTTCCTTTTTCTGCACCAAACATGTCTTATTCCTTCGGGATGTAACCGGTGATTTCGAGGCCATAGCCGGTCATGCTGGGCATGCGCCGGGGGTTGCCCATGAGGCGCATCTTGTGCACCCCGCATTCGCGCAGGATCTGCGCCCCAATGCCGTAGGTCCGCAGGTCCATGCGGCCGCGCTCGGGGGCCTGGGCGGCGCGAGCCGTCCCTTCAAACTGTTCAAGAAGGCGCTCCGGGCTCTCGCCGCAGTTGAGCAGAACGGCCACGCCTTTGCCCTGGCTGTCGAGGTAGTGCAGGCTGGTGTCCAGGCCCCAGGAATGCATGGAGCGCCTGATCTCCAGCGCGTCGAGCACGGAGAGCGGCTCGTGCACGCGCACCGGCACGGTGTCGCCCGCATCCCAGCGTCCCTTGACCAGCGCAAGATGCACCGACTGGCTGGTCTTGTCGCGAAATGCATGCGCGGTGAACGCGCCGTAAGCGGTCTGCAGCGGGCGTTCACCGATCTTTTCCACCAGCGATTCGTTGCGGCTGCGGTGGTGGATCAGGTCGGCGATGGTGCCGATCTTCAGGCCGTGCTCGGCGGCGAAAAGCTGAAGATCGGGCAGTCGGGCCATGGTGCCGTCGTCCTTCATGATCTCGCAGATCACGGCGCTCGGGGAGCAGCCGGCCATGGCGGCCAGGTCGCATCCCGCTTCGGTGTGGCCTGCGCGAATCAGCACGCCGCCATCCACGGCCTGCAGCGGAAAGACATGGCCGGGCTGCACCAGGTCCGCGGGTTGGGCATTGCGTGCGACGGCGGCCTGGACCGTGCGGGCGCGGTCTGCGGCGGAAATGCCGGTGGTGACGCCTTCGGCGGCTTCGATGGATACGGTGAACGCGGTGCTGTAGAAGGTGCCGTTGCGCGCAGCCATCGGTGGCAGGCGCAGGTGTTCGCAGCGCTCGCGCGTCAGCGTCAGGCAGATCAGTCCGCGGCCGAAACGCGCCATGAAGTTGATGGCCTCGGGCGTGACATGGTCAGCCGCCAGCACCAGGTCGCCTTCGTTCTCGCGATCTTCTTCGTCGACCAGGATGACCATGCGCCCGGCGCGCATCTCGGCAATGATGTCTTCCACCGGGGAGATGGCGACGGGGGACGGTTGGCTCATGCAGTTTCCTTGCGGGTGACGGACAGTTCGGGGCCCAGCATGCGTTCCACATAGCGGGCGATCAGGTCGATCTCCAGATTGACGGGCGCATCGACATGCAGTGCGCCCAGCGCGGTATTCTCGACCGTATGGGGGATCAGGTTGATGCTGATTTCGCAGCCTTGCGGCCCGTCCTGGACACGGTTGACGGTGAGGCTGACGCCGTTGACCGTGATCGAGCCCTTGTAGGCAAGGTACTTCGCGAGCGATGTCGGGGCCAGCACAGCCAGATGCCAGCTTTCGCCGACCTGCTCGAAACGGGTGACGCGGCCGACGCCGTCGACATGACCGGACACGATGTGCCCGCCCAGACGGTCGCTCGCGCGCAGCGCTTTCTCCAGGTTGACCGGGCCCGGTCGGGCCAGGCCGGCCGTCTTGTCCAGTGATTCGGCTGAAATGTCGATGGTGAAGCGGTGCTGCTCGGGCACCAGGGTCGTGACCGTCATGCAGGCGCCATTGAGTGCGATGCTGTCACCGAGGGCCACGTCGTCGAGGTATCCGCCGGGCGCCTCGATGGTGAGGCGCTTGCCGTGGTCTAAAGAGCTTCCCAGGTCGTGGACGGCGGCGATGCGCCCCACGCCGGTGATGATTCCGGTGAACATGGGGACATTTTCGCAGGGATTGGACCGGATCGAAGACCGGCGCAGTGAAAAACCCGGCTAGAACCGGTCCCGCCCGGCGATACGCGCGATGACGCGGAGGTCAGGTCCCATCATTTCTGCAGAGGAAAAGGACAGCGGGACGGCTTGTGCCAGGTCCGTGAGTGGCCCGAAACTGGCCATGCCTTGGCCCTTTCCGATGAACTTGGGCGCAAGGTAGACGACGCACTCGTCCACCAGGCCTTGGGCAAGAAAAGCACCGTTCAGTCGGGACCCCGCTTCAACATGCAATTCGTTGACTTCACGGCGCGCCAGATCGCGCAGCATGGCCGCCAGGTCCACTTTGCCGGGTGTGCCCGCCAGGACCGCTGGCAACAGGATCACGGTGGCGCCCCGCGCTTGCAGCGCGGCGCGGCGCTCGGGGTGGTCGATGGCCGCATAGATGAAGACACGGCGCTGCGCCTCGAACAGGCGGGCGTCGTGCGGTGTTTCGAGCCGGCTGTCCACCACGGCCAGGTGCGGCTGGCGGGACGTGTCCATCAGGCGCACGTCCAGGCGCGGGTCATCATCCAGCACGGTTCCGATGCCGGTCAGCACGGCGCAGGCGCGGGCCCGCCAGGCGTGGCCGTCGGCGCGCGCAGGCTCCGAAGTGATCCACTGGCTGACGCCGTTGTCCAGCGCGGTCCTTCCATCGAGTGAGGCAGCCAGCTTCATCCGCACCCAGGGGACCTGCCGCACCATGCGGCTGAAAAAACCGATGTTGAGTTCCCGCGATTCGTGTGCGCCAGGGCCGACCTCGACCTCGATGCCGGCGGCCCGCAGGCGCTCAAAACCCTGGCCGGACACGAGCGGATTGGGATCGGCAATGGATGCTACGACCTTGCTGACGCCCGCGGCGATCAAGGCGTCGCAACAGGGACCGGTGCGCCCATGGTGGGAGCAGGGCTCCAGCGTGACCCAGGCCGTTGTACCCTGGATGGATTCACGACGCGCCTGCGCGTCGCGCAGCGCCATGATCTCCGCATGGGGGCCTCCAGCCTGCTGGGTGTGACCCTCGCCGATGACCCGTCCTTCCGCTGTGGTCAGGACACAGCCGACCCGCGGGTTGGGGGCTGTAAGGAAAATACCCTTCTCTGCGAGTTGCAACGCCGTCTCAATAGGGCGGCAGTGACTCACTTCCAGCATTCGTCTCGCGTCTTGCCGGTACCCGTGATGGTTCGTACACCCAGCGAGTTCACCCGGAACGCGCCGCAACCATCATTGGCCATGCCGGTGCCGGAAATAGGGGCCATGGTCAGGGTGTAGGCTGACACGGTGACGGTGATGGTATAGCTTCCTGCCGACGTGATGGCGCTGTTGAGCTGGTACATCGCGGTGGTGCTGTCGGCCGGTGACTTTTTCAGATTGGTTGGCATGACCGAAAGGACGCTGGTGCCCGCGCGATCCTGGTCAAAACGGTCATTGGCCGCATAGAACCGTTGCATGAACTGCGCGACCTGAAGCAGTTGGGCCCGCGCATCGGCCCGCCGGGCGCGGGCAACATAAGACGTATACGAAGGCAGCGCAATTGCTGTCAAGACGCCGACAACGGCGACAACGATCATTAGCTCGACAAGTGTGAACCCCGCTATGCGGGCGGGGGATCTTCTGGCGTCCATGAATGTCCTTGGTTTTCCCTGAAAGGAATGCTATTTCTTACTTCAGCGCAGATACAACTGTCGCCATGTGCGATTGACAAAGGCACAGGTTCCCAGCGTGGAGCAGGAAATCCATGTTTCTGGTAATTGCTGTGTGCTGAGTGGCGTGAAGACCGTGTTCAGTCCTGTCGACCGGGTGGTGTTCCGGAGATACCGGGTTCGCCCGTCGGCAGTGTTCTCGTAACCGCTGACGGCAAGGTCGGTCAGTTCGACCGCCTGGTTCCCATTGGTGTCAAACACATTGGTGGACGGCCCTCGCCCTGTCAAGGCTTCGATCACGTAGTTCCATGCCCTGCCCCGGTTGGTCTGCAGGCAGGGGTCATCCGCAACCGCCGATATCGGCGTCATGGTGTCCACCGCGACAATCCTCCCTAGCAGGGTTTCCGGTGGATAGATGACACGCTGTCCGCTGTTGGGCCATTGGATGTACCAGCCCCGCTTGGTCGTCCAGTCGACCGGGTTGCGGGATACGGAATAGTAGTTGACGGTGATCGTGGATGTCGAGAGGTTGGACGCGGTGATGACTTGCGTGGCCGTGATAACGTTCGAAATGGTCTGCAACACCAAGGTGGACGTGCTGTTCAGCGCCACGCCAGAGGGGGTGGTCGTGGTACCGAAAGGCACGCTGTCCCATATGCCATACATGGCCTGCGTGGTGGTCGTGCTCACATCGGTGGTCTGGTAGAGTTTGCCGGTTCCGAACGCCACCACATATCCGCCGAGGGGATGGGTCACCAGGGCGGGTGCCTGGGTGATGGGCTGAGTGGCTGGCCCGGTCCACAGCGGCGAACTCGACAGACCAACACTCCAGCTGGAAGCCGAGTTGCTGGAAAGATCAAACTTCCACATCTTGCCCTTGAGGTCGCCGGCGTAGGCGCCGACGATCACCTTGTTGGCGTCGCGCACCAGACGCACCCCGCCCAGGCCATTGCTGCCGGTATTGTCCACCACGATGCTCTTGATCAGGGCGCCCGTGTTCAGGTTGACGATGTAAAGAACCGCCTGCCCGCCGGCGCTTTCATAGCCATTGCCGAAGACGGCGACCCACTGGCCGCTCTTGGTGTATCCGGTCTGCACGTCACTCAGCACATGCCCGAGGGTGGCAAAGCCACTGGTGGAGGGGTCGATTTCCCATTTTGCGCTGGTTGTGGTCATGGCCATCGGTGTGGTCACATCTAACGCAAAGACCGTCTTGGCGCCAGCACCTGCCGTACCGATCAGCAGATTGGTCCAGGTGCAGGGGAATGAGCCCAGGCACGCGTCAGCCTCGACGTTCGGTCCGTCGACGAAGTACCGGTGGGCATAGGTTCTCTGGGCCAGCTGATGCATGTTGGGCATGACCGCCTTGGGGACAAAGGCAAACACCTCAGCGCCGGTGGTGTCACGGAATCCGTGCAACATGCCATCGTTGGCGCCCACGAACAGAACGCCTTCGGTGCGCGCCGCCTTGGTGTTGATGTAAGTCCGGTAGGTTGTACGGCCGTCGGTACCGGTGGGCAGTTTTTCATAGTCCATGTCCAGAACACCGGCGTCGATGGCAATCGTTGCGGTGGCGGCGCCGCCGATGTACACAGGCGTCGAGTTCACGATGTCGCCGAGCAGGGCTTCGCGTGGCCGGTAACGCGCACCCGCAGGATTTTCATTGGACTGGTCGCCGCGCAGGTAGTTGATCAGGTTGGTGCTTGCGCCGTAGACACCCGTGGGAGACCCGGCCATGACGTAGCTGTTGGACGCGTTGAACTCGCCATAGCTGGTGCCATTCCAGGCGATGATCTTGCGCGACCCATGCGCAGGTATGCCGTTGTAGTTGGTGGTGGTCGTTCCCACCGTGACAGAGCCGACCACCTGCCAGGCGACGCTGGTCTCTGCGCCCGATGCAGGATCCAGATTGGAGGCCACCACGTTACCGATCCAGGCCCCGGTGGTGTAGTTGGGCGTGTATTTGCGCGTGCCAGTGTTCAGGCTGAGGGTTGACGCAGCCACGCCGGACTGGGTGGACGTGACCCGGTTGATCTCCTCCAGCATGTCTTCAATGGCTTCGGTCAGATCGTCGGCATTCTTGGCGCTCACCATCTGGCCGCGCCCGTTGATGGCGGCATGCCACATGTCGTCCACGGCGCTGGGGTTGTTGGTGGTCGGGGCGGGCCAGGTGGTCGTTCCGGACTTGAGCTGAGCAATCGTCGTCGTGGTTTGCGCCAACGTTCCGTAGATGCCGAGGCCAATGGCATAGGTGCCCATGTTTTGCCAGAACGAGGGGTTGCCCTCGGAAATCGACGTCGCGGGCACCGGTGTGACCCGGTTCTGCAGATCGGTGCGAAGGTCGGTCACCCAGTACTTCATCGCGATATCGGCCATGGTGTTTGCCGTGGTGCTGCGGTACATGCGGGTGTTCATGTCGGCCACTGTGCCGGTGTATTTGTAGCTCCGGTTGGCCACAGTCCCGCCCACCGTGTACGTGCCCGTGATGGTCGAACTGTCGGCGCTGTCCACGCTGGTGAGCGTGAAACTGTCGTTGTAGTAGCCGTCCGTCATGTGCAGGGCGTACGAACGGCGGCAGGAGACGTGGGTCGAGTCGGCGGCGGCGGCCGACGTGATGGCAGTGGTGGCGGTGGTCGGATTGGTGGACCACGGGCCTGAGTTGTCTGCGCGCTGGTAATACTGGCCCACACGGTCCAGGGCTTTTCGCCCGGGCGTGCTGCCGCTGGCGCCGACCCCGTAGAGCCAGGTGAAAAAGGCACTCTTGCGGGCATCGGTGAACAAACCCACGCCGGAGCCGACCTGGCTGTTGTCATCGAGATCGGCGTTCATCTTGGCCCAGCCGATCCGGAACGTGGCGCCCTGCGGCTGGAAGGCCAGGCCCAAACCGGTCTTCGCGAGGTCACTGCGGTTGGAGTGGTAAAGCTTCCAGTTGGCGTAGTTCTGGCGTTCCTCGGTCAGGGTGCAGGCAGCGCCGGAGCAATCGTCGCGCGCCGCGAACTTGGGGAATGAGTAGACGCCCGTCGTCGACACCCTGTTGGGGTAGGACAGCCCCGCGGTGGCTCCGACGGCCAGCAGACCGGTGGCAGGGGTGTAGGCCGGATTGGTGCTGGTGCCAAAGTAGCTTGACGCGGTGGCGCCGTCGCTGCCGCCCGGCCAAGGTACGTTGTTGCCAGAAGAATTGCGGTAGAAATACACCGGGAACGATGAAGTCGGCAGGGTGCCTGCCACTTTGTAGGTGCCATCGGCATTGATGCGCCGCTTGTATTTGATCCGTGGGTCGTAGTACAGGCGGTTCACGTCCGGCGAATACTGGGCGATGCTCGTGCCGCCCGACGGCCCCAGCAAGCCGTTGCCACTCCCGTCGACCGCACCATACTGGTAGATGTAGGTGTTGTCCATCGAGCCTGAGTCATCAAAAATCAACATCAGGTTCGGTTCCACTCGACCGCTCTGGGTCAGCAGCGGGGTCTGGGCGATCTGGGCATGCGCAACCAGCGTCGCGGCGGCGACCAGCAGGGCCAACAGGCCCTTTCGAAAGAGTTTGTACAGGTGGATAGGCCCGAACATGGCGCTGACTCCTCTATTGAAGTTCCAGGGTGGACTGCAACCAGACTTCGCTGCCGATGGGGCGGGTGCGCGAGTTGTCGGCGGCAGGGACTTCAGGACCGAAGCCCCGCGACGTGATGGTGAGAACGCTGAGATAGGACTGGGCCACGTCGGGCATGGCGCGCTGGATCATGCATTCCGGAGGACGTGCGAACGTCGTGGTGACACCGGACAGGTTGACGGTTGAAATCGGCAGGATCAGCTGGCCGTTGTCGGTGGTGGTGTCCCAGTTCGTCGTGACCACAGCCGTGGACGTGGCGCCCAAGGCCGGTGAAGCCGCGACGTTGGCAAGCGCCAGGGCTGAGATCGCCGAGCCAGAAGGCGAGGTGAAGGCAAAGGTGCCGGTGCCTTCGTTGACCAGGTTGATGGCGGCATCTTCGCAATAGCGCAAGGCCGTTTCTGCGGCCTGGGTCGCCAGTTGAGTCTGGCGCAGGTTGGCGTTGATGCCTTCGCTGGACGTCGCGTTGCGCACGGTAATGGCGGCAAGCAGCGAGATGATGATCAGCATGATCATGGCCACCATCAGCACCACGCCTGCCTGGCGCGAACGCACAGGCAGTGTCTTGAAGGATTGGCGATTGACGATCATGACTATTGGTTTCGCAGGAGTACTGTTGTGGTGTACGCTCGTCGCATCCGCCGATCAGTTGGTGTGACCAGGTTGCCCGAACAATCGAGATATTGCGCCGGGCTATCGAATACTGCCGCGTTCTCGCTACGCACGAGCACACAGACCCGTACCGCCTGCACGGCGTCCCAAGCCTTCCAGATCATGGCGCCCGTCGATACTCCGTTCTGGAAGGCGAAACCGGTGCCCGAAACCAGGTCGCTCAGGGAAAAAGTGCTGGTGGTCGGGAACGCGACAGTCCATGTCGGCGTCCACATGGATGGCTGACTGAAGGTCAGGCTCCCGTTGAGCGCGGCCGTGCTGCCGATCAACTCGGCGGCCGTCATGTAGCCGAGCACGAACTTGGCCGCCACGCCCGGACTGTTGTCGCCGAAACTACGGGGCTGCCCGGGGTTGGAGACGCCGTACGTGATCCGCATGTTCTCAATGTTCTCGACGAGGGGCTGCGGGTTCGTCGAGGCGGCATTGCCTTTGCAATACAGGCTTGGACTCGTGATGTAGGTCGATGTGCCGATGAAGAAGCGGTTTTCTGCCTCATACACAGTCGTAGTGGTCACAACGTTGAGCGAGGTGGTGACCGTTCGCGACACGCCGGTCAGCCCGTTTCCAAGGCAGTCCGTCGGGACGCCTGCATTGGTCGGCACCGTGTTGTAGCGGTCGGCCTCGTAGCCGATCGAGATCGACGAAGGACTGGCGCCGTTGGGGCAGGTTAGCGCAGCGGTGGTCGTGGCTGAGGTAACGTTCGAAAACGTGGTGTCGCAGCCCCGGATGATGTAGGGGTTGCTCAGGAGGTTGTGCAAGGTCGTGGTGTTGCGGTTGGGTTGCGCTGGGTTGACCCCTGCCATGCGCAATTGCTGGGTCATGATGGTGAGGGCAGCTTGGGCATCCTCGTTCATGCGCCCGGTAGCTTCGGCTACACGGGCCGCCCCGGCTGCCGAAAGGTAGGCCGTGATCACCGCAATGCTGATGACGAGGCCGATGGCCAAAGAAACCATCAGTTCGACCAGGGAGAAACCAGCCTGCCGGCCGGAGAGGCGGCCTATTGTCATAAGCGGAACGGGGCGTAGACGCAGCGCGGAGCCGGCGAAAGGCCGAGGCTGGCCACTGCAGAGGGGCAGTTGTCGCTTCCGCCCGTACTGAAAGTGCCCAGATTCCCAGGCTCCTGCCAGATGACCCAGACGTTGCCGATTGTGGGGGCGGCGTTGTTCGGAATGGTAACGGTGATGCCGCCGTTGGGCAGCTGCCGTTTAACCTGGAAGTCCACCGTGGCGACGTCCATGGTTGCCAGCGAGGTGGCTGTGCAATTGGGGAAGCTGCAGGTGCTACCCGATGGCATGCTGCTGGGCACCGTAGAGGTGGCAGAGAACGTGCTCGTCACGTAACTCAGCGAGCCGGACGAGTTTGCACGCATGCGTTCGACCAGGTCATTGGCTGCCACGACGGCCACCGAGCGGTTGCCCGAGAGCTTGGGCAGCTGGACCGCATAGGTCAGGAACCCCCCGAGTGCAAGCAGGCCAAAGGACAGGATAAGGATGGCGACGAGCGCTTCAATCAGCGTGGATCCGCGATTTCGTCTGAAGTAGTTTACGGACGACATAGGCTTGCGATTAGCGGTCTGTTGCCGTTGAACAACTCGTGGTGCCATCCCCCACGACGCGGACACGCCCGGACGGACTGACGCACAGAGTTCTTTGTTGGGCATTCGTCATGGAGAAATTGCTCCCGACCTGCAGCTGGGTTGCTGAACTCAGATTCTTCATCCGCCCGTTTGCTGTGAACTCGAACTTGGTTGACGAACTGCCGCCGCTTTCAAGAAAGCTATCCACGGTAGTAATCGCTGGCTGAATCCGCAGCAACTGGTCACCGCTGTTATATGAATTGCTGTTATCTCGGTCTTCAAAGACCAGCCACCCGCTGACCCATCCATTGCCATTCGGACCAGAACCTGTTCCGCAAGTTGGCGAGGCGGCCTCAGGTACGTTGCTCCGGCACATGATCACAGCGCCGCCACGACGGATCGCTTCGCTGCGCGCAAAGCGCATGTCGGACATAAAGGTATTGACCACGCTTGACACATTGTTCGAGCGGATGAGGTTGACAAAGGAGGGGCCGGCCAGCGCCGACAGGATGGCAAGAATGGCAATCACCGTTGCCAGTTCAATAGCGGTTACACCCCTACTGCTTCTCATCGTTGAAGTATGCACGAGCTGGCAGCGCGCCCCAGGCCGTTTCCGACGAACGGCAGCACTGTTGGTTTCAGCGGTCAGCGCCGGACCTCGTCCACCAGCGTCTTGAAGTCGTCGATGTCTTCAAAACTGCGGTAGACGCTGGCGAAGCGGATGTAGGCCACCTTGTCGAGCTTCTTGAGCTCGCGCATGACCAGTTCGCCGATGCGGCTGGAAGGGACTTCGCGCAGGCCCAGATTCAACAGCTTTTCCTCGATGCGCTCGATGGCGCTGTCGATCTGGTCCGTGCTGACCGGGCGTTTGCGCAGGGCCAGGTTGAAGGACGCCAGCAGCTTGGCGCGCTCGTAGTCGATGCGCCGGCCATCCTTCTTGGCGATGGCCGGGAAGCTGACATCGGGCCGCTCATAGGTCGTGAAGCGCTTTTCGCAGGCGCCACACTGCCGGCGACGGCGGATGAAATCCCCATCTTCGGCAATCCGGGTCTCGACGACCTGGGTCTCGAGGTGGCCACAAAACGGGCATTTCATGGCGTTTGACCCCGATTTTCTGGCCTTTTTGCCATCATCCCAGCGCAGAGCGGTCGCAGGCAGCTATGAATATGTGAGTTCCTGCGCATCGTTCTGGGCTCAGCGGTAGACCGGGAAGCGGCTGGTGAGCGCGTTCACCTTGGCGCGCACCGCCTCGATATTGGCCGCATCGCGCGGGTTGTCGAGCACGTCGGCGATCAGGTTGGCCGTCAGGCGGGCTTCCTCGTCCTTGAAGCCGCGGGTGGTCATGGCCGGGGTGCCGATGCGCACGCCGCTGGTGACCATGGGCTTTTCCGGGTCGTTGGGAATCGCGTTCTTGTTGATGGTCATGTGCGCGCTGCCCAGCACGGCCTCGGCTTCCTTGCCCGTGATGCCTTTGGCCCGCAGGTCGACCAGCATGACATGGCTTTCGGTGCGGCCGCTGACGATGCGCAGCCCGCGCTGGGTCAACGTCTCGGCCACCACCTGGGCGTTCTTCACAACTTGCTGCTGGTACGCCTTGAAGGACGGTTCCAGCGCTTCCTTGAAGGCCACCGCCTTGGCGGCGATCACATGCATCAGAGGGCCACCCTGCAGGCCGGGGAAGATGGCGCTGTTGATGGCCTTTTCATGCTGGGCCTTCATCAGGATGATGCCGCCGCGGGGGCCGCGCAGGCTCTTGTGGGTGGTGGAGGTCACCACGTCGGCATGCGGGACGGGGTTCGGGTAGACGCCGGCGGCGATCAGGCCGGCGTAGTGCGCCATGTCCACCATGAAGATGGCGCCAACATCCTTGGCCACCTTGGCAAAGCGCTCGAAATCGATCCGCAGGCTGTAGGCCGAGGCGCCGGCGATGATGAGCTTGGGCTTGGTCTCATGCGCCTTGCGCTCCATCGCCTCGTAGTCGATGGCCTCCTGGGCGTCCAGCCCATAGCTGACGACGTTGAACCACTTGCCGCTCATGTTCAGGGGCATGCCGTGGGTCAGATGGCCGCCTTCGGCCAGGCTCATGCCCATGATGGTGTCGCCGGGCTTCAGGAAGGCCAGGAAGACCGCCTCGTTGGCCGAGGCTCCGCAGTGGGGCTGCACGTTGGCGCAATCGGCACCGAAGATCTGTTTGACGCGGTCGATGGCGAGTTGCTCGGCGATGTCCACGTACTCGCAGCCGCCGTAATAGCGCTTGCCGGGGTAGCCCTCGGCGTATTTGTTGGTCAGCTGCGTGCCCTGCGCGGCCATGACGGCGGGCGAGGCGTAGTTTTCGCTGGCGATCAGCTCGATGTGGTGTTCCTGACGCGCGTTCTCAAGCTGGATGGCATTGAAAAGCTCGGGGTCGGTTTGTTCAATCAGAATGTTGCGGTCGTACATGGCAGTCCTTCAAGACGGGTGAACCTTGTGCGGTGACAAGGGCTGCCCAGGCGAACGGCTGATCACCCGGCCAAGCAGCCCTGAAAGAGCTGTTGCGGGCGGTGCGCTTCCCAGTGGTTGTCCTCTGGCAGGGCCAGACGGGGGTCCACGTCGGCACGGCTCATCCGCAGGGGACGCCGCGCCTATCGCCAGTTGCGCACGGGGTCAAGTGTAGCCGAGCCGGACGCGCCGGCCCCGGGCACGGATCACAGGCCGACGTAGGCGGCCACTTTTTCCTCGCCGGAAGGCTGCTTCATCGATCCAACGGTGGGGACGATCGAAGCGTTGGCGGGTGGGCTGGTCGGCACGGCACGGCCTTTGGCGACCTGCGCCAGGCGGGCATGCTCGCCCATCACCTTGCCAGCGTAGCCGCCGTCACCCTCGTTGTTGCCGGCGCCGACGTACAGCTTCAGGCCCCCTTCGACCGAACCGGCACGGGCAATGCATTCCTGCAGCACCTTCACGCCAACCCGAAGGTTGGTCACCGGATCGAAAGCAGCCAGCTTGCCGCCGAAGTTCTCGTACTTGTCCGAGTGGATATGGGTCATGACCTGCATCAGCCCTTGGGCGCCGACGGCGCTCTGGGCGAACGGGTTGAAGCTGGACTCGACAGCCATGATGGCCAGGATCAGGGTCGGGTCGAGTCTGGCACGCTGGCCTACTTCATAGGCCTCGACCACCAGCGCACTCAAGGGCTCCGGTGCCACCCGGTACTTTTTGCTGAGCCAGTAGGCCACGGCAGCCTGTTCCCGGGGCAGATCCTTGGGGTTGGTTGCGGTGGCGCGATCCACCGCTTCAAGTTCGGGCTCCATGCCGAGCACGGCGGCCTTGCGGGCCTGGAGCCAGCTGACGAGCTGCTCCTCGCCAGCCTGACGCAGGTCGGGCCGGGCGGTCAGGGTCACCACGGCAAACACGACGGCCAGGCCGACAAGGGCGAAGCTGTTGTGCGTGATTTCAAAAAAGCCTTCGGCGATGTCACTTGCAAAAGTTCGCAAGCCTTGGGCGGCACTTCTTAACGCTGTCATAGCACTTCCTTTCTACGCTTTGGCTCTGACGGGCTCTGCTACAGGCAGCATCACACGGCAGGCTACTCGTTTGGATTGGTACGCAATCAATTCAGCAGGGTCTCGGGGAGACGGTTTTGAGCGGAACTGACCTGGCCGATGGGACGGCAGCGGGTTCGGGTTGTCCCTAGGTTTTGGGGGACAGGCGGATTCTAGGTGGCGTATTAATATCAGGTCAAGACTTAAAAATAGATGTGTTAGATTAATTTTGGTATAAAAAGTGGCGCTTTTTTCTCGGATTCCGGCCGAAGGTGGTGGCCAAACGGAAGAATGTGCGCAGCGAGTTGCAACAAGCAATCGTTGGCCTGAACATCATTGGCAAGCTGTATTGGATGGCGACCGCCCCGCGGGATTACACTGAACCTGCTTGAGTGAAATCGAGCATTCCCGCCGATGGAAACCGCTTGACTGCGATTCGCAGACTCGGTGGCAACCCCGGCGATCTCCGGAGGCAATCCCTTGCCTCCTGCGCAACGTGGAACATCCCGCTTCCCGTTGCCAAAGCCGACGGCAGGGACGTTCGTCCGCCGTCAAGCCCGGGCGGTCGGCCCTGCGCCGGCCGCCCGGGCTTTCTCATTTTCAGCTTGCGGTTTGATGCAGGCCCAAGCCCAGGCGCTGGCAACCGTGGCACCATTGCGTTTTTGACGCCGGCACGGAAATCCGCCCATGAACCTGCAGACAATCAAGAGTCACAAATGGGCGCGCCGCGCCGGGTGGGCCGTTGCCGGGGTGCTGACGCTCTGGGCGCTCGGCTGGCTGGCGGTGCCGCCGCTGCTCAGGCACCAGGCCCAGAAGATCGCCAGCGAGAAGGTCGGGCGCACGGTGACGTTGGGGGCGGTGGACTTCAAGCCTTGGACGATGGAGCTCACCCTGTCCGACCTGGCCGTTGCCACGGCCGACGGCAAGGCGGACCAGGTGCGCATCAAGCGTATATATATGGATGGTGAACTGCAGTCCCTGGTGCGGATGGCGCCGGTGGTGGACGCGATCACCGTGGACGAGCCCGTGGCCCGGCTCACCCACCTGGGGGGTGGCCGCTATGACGTTGACGACATCATCACGAAGCTCACGCCGCCACCGGACCAGCCGCCCGGCGAGCCGGCACAGTTCGCGCTGTACAACCTGGCGCTGAACGGCGGCTCGTTCGATTTCATCGACAACGCGGTGGGCAAGACGCACACCGTGCGCGACCTGCGGCTGGGTGTGCCTTTCCTGAGCAATCTGGGCTCCCGGCGCGAGGTCTTCACCGATCCGTTGCTGGCCTTCAGGCTCAACGGCAGTGCGTTCGATTCCTCCGCGCGGACCACGCCCTTCGCGCAGACCCGCAAGACCGACGCCAGCCTGAAGCTGCAGGCACTGGACCTGAGCCCCTATCTGGGCTACCTCCCTCCCAGCCTGCCCGTGCACCTGAAGTCGGCCGTGCTGGACATGGACGTCAAGCTGGCGTTCGAGCAGAACCCGGCACCGGCGGTGCGCCTGAGCGGCGCGGTCCAGATCAGCCGGGTGAAGCTGGCGGATGGCAAGGATGAAGACTTGCTGGCCTTCGATCGTCTCCAGTTGGGCCTGGCGGACGTGCGCCCGCTGGCGCGCGCGGTGAAGCTTTCGTCTGTCGAGCTGAACCAGCCGCTGCTGACCGTACACCGGGCGCGCGACGGCCGCTTGAACCTGGACTTGAGCGCGCCACCCGCCGGGGAGGCGAAACAATCACCAAAAAAGATAGCGGATAAAGACCGTCTGGCGCTGGAAAAGAAGGAAAAGGAAGCCTCGTCTTCGCCTTCGGATGCCTGGAAGGTCGATGTGGCCTCGGTGGCGGTTCGCGGCGGCCAGGTGGACTGGATCGACGACACGACCGCGGTGGGCAAGGGCCCGTCGGCCCGGCTGGGCCTGCGCGACCTGAGCCTGGATGCCACGGGCATCGCCCTGCCGTTCGGGGTGCCCGGCGTGCAGGCGATTCCCTTTCGGGGCAGCGCGGCAATCGAGGCGGGCAAAGGCCCGGGCTCGACGTCACCGGGCGCTGGCACGACAACGGCAGCGGGCCTGACGTTCAGCGGATCTGCACTCGACACCGCGGCCAGCATGACGGCCACCGTCAGCGCCTTGCCGCTGTCGCTGGCCGCACCCTATGTGGCCCAGTTTCTGGAGCCCACGCTGGCGGGCACCTTGAACGCCGCCGTCGGCGTGAACTGGACGCTGGGAGCCAACCTGCCCGCCATCCAGAAGGAAAAGGGCAGCCGCTATGAACTGAAACTCAGGGTGGACAGGCTGAACCTGGACAAGCTGGCGCTGAACCAGGGCAAGGCGGCGCTGGCTTCCGTCCAGGCGATTGAGCTGCAGGATGCGCAGATCGACCCGGTGGCGCAGAGCGTCGTGCTGGGCAAGCTGGTCGTGACCAACCCGAAGGCGAAGATCGAACGCGACAGCGGTGGGCGCTGGATGGTCGAGCTGTGGCTGAAGGGCGGCGCGCCGACAGCGAACGCGCCCCAGGGCCAGGCCCAGGCCGCAGCTGCGGCGCCGGTGGCGGTGGCTTCAAGCCCCTTCAGCGCCTCATCGGTCGGGGCGACACCGGCGACCAATCCTTGGAAAGTGGCCGTCAACGATTTCCTTCTCCAGGGCGGCACGCTGGGCTGGAACGACGCGGCCCACGCGCGGCCGGCTGCGTTCGAGGTCTCGGGATTGCGGGTGGCACTGAAGAACTTCGCGCTGGACGGCAAGAAACCGGCGTCGCTGGAGGTGGTGGCGCGCGTCGGCGCGGGCCGCACCGAGCCGGGGCGTCTGAGCTACCGCGGCACCGTCGGCCTGAACCCGATGCGCGCGCAAGGTGCGGTGGACGTGGTGAACCTGCCGGTGCATGCCCTCGAACCCTATTTCGGCGACCTGCTCAATATCGAACTGCTGCGCGCCGACGCCAGCTTCAAGGGATCGGTGCAGTTTGCCGCGCTGGAGGCCGGCCCCCAACTGCGCCTCAGTGGGGACTCGGCCGTCGAGTCCTTGCGTGCCAACAGTGTGGCCGGCACGGCCGCAGCGGGTGCCCGCCCTGGTGCCCCAACCGGGTCTGGCACTCCCACGCGCGCCGGTACGACCGGCGACGAGGAACTGCTGGCCTGGAAGGCGTTGAACCTGCGCGGCCTGGACGTCACGCTGGCGCCGGGTTCACCGGCCCGGGTTGACGTGCGGGAGACGGTGCTCAGCGACTTCTACGCGCGGGTGATCCTCAATGAGGAAGGCCGCCTCAACCTGCAGGACCTGGTCAAGGCCCAGGGCGGCGCCACGGCGCCCCCAACGCCGGCGCAGGCGGCGGCCTCCGGCCCTGAAAATGATCCTAAAAAGATAGCAAACAAAGACCCATCGACGATGGGATCTGGCCAAAATGAGTCAAAATCTGGTGCGACAAGCCCCCCGCAGGCCGCTGCCGCGCCCGCAGGCCCGGCGCCGGTCATCAATGTCGGCCCGATCAACCTGGTGAACGGACGGGTGTACTTCTCCGACCGCTTCATCAAGCCCAATTACTCGGCCGATCTGAGCGAGCTCAATGGCAAGCTCAGCGCTTTTTCCAGCGTGTCGCCCACCGGATCCCCCCAGCTGGCGGACCTGGACTTGCGCGGACGCGTCGGGGCTACTGCCTCGCTTGACATCCTGGGAAAGCTCAACCCGCTGGCCAAGCCGCTGGCGCTGGACATCCAGGGCAAGGTGCGCGATCTGGAGCTGGCGCCGCTGACGCCGTACTCGGTCAAGTACACCGGCCATGGCATCGAGCGCGGCAAGCTCAGCATGGATGTGAGCTACCGGGTGCAACCCGACGGGCAGCTGACGGCCAGCAACAACATCGTGCTCAACCAGCTGTCCTTCGGCGAGAAGGTGGAAGGCTCGACGGCCAGTCTGCCGGTCAAGCTGGCGGTGGCGCTGCTGGCTGACCGCAATGGCGTGATCGACATCAACCTGCCGATCTCGGGCTCGCTGAACGACCCGCAGTTCAGCCTGGGCTCGGTGATCCTGAAGGTCATCGTCAACCTGATCACCAAAGCCATCACCGCGCCGTTCACCTTGCTGGCCAGCGCCTTCGGGGGCAGCGGTGGCGAGGAGCTGGGCACGGTGCCCTTCGCGCCCGGCAGCGCCGCGCTCAGCGCGCAGGCCACCGCCGGCCTGGACCGGGTGGCCAAGGTGCTGGCCGATCGACCGGTGCTGATCATGACCGTGACCGGCATGGCCCGCCTCGATGTCGAACGTGAGGGCTACAAGCGTGAGCGCCTGCAAGCCCTGGTGGTGGCCGAGCAGCGGCGCGCCCAGGGAGGCGGCACCGCGACGGTGACGGTGAGCCCGGCCCAGTACCCGGAACTGCTGAAGGCCGTCTACCGGCGCGCCGACATCACCAAACCGCGCAACCTGGTGGGCCTGGCCAAGGACATTCCGGTGCCGGAGATGGAGGCGCTGCTGCTGGCGGACATCCCCGTCACGGAAGAGTCCATGCGCGAACTGGCCCTGCAGCGCGGCGTGGCGGTGCGGGACTACCTGGCTACGCGCCAGCTGCCGCTGGAGCGGCTGTTCCTGGGTGCGCCCAAAACCACGGCTGACAAAGCGCCCTCGACTGCGGGTGCCGCAGCCTCCGCCTCCGGCCCGACGGAGGCTGCCTGGACGCCACGCGCCGAACTGGCGCTGACGATCAAATAGCGGGGACTTCTCGGGCCGCGCCGTGCGGCCCGCGTGCCATGCTCAGGCGTCGCCCCAGACTTCCTGCGCCGTTTCGATCACCAGCCGCAGCTTGGCGCGCTGGGCTTCGACCGCGATGTTGTTGCCGTGCACGGTGCTGCTGAAGCCGCATTGCGGTGACAGGCCCAGCTGGTCCAGCGGCGCGTACTGGGCGGCCTCGGCGATGCGGCGCTTGAGGTCGTCCTTGCTCTCCAGCGTGCCGAACTTCGTGGTCACCAGGCCCAATACGACCATCTTGCCTTTGGGCAGGAAGCGCAAGGGGCGGAAGTCGCCGCTGCGGTCGTCGTCGTACTCCAGAAAGTAGGCGTCGATGTCCATTTCCTTGAGCAGCGCCTCGGCCACGGGTTCGTAGTTGCCCGCAGCCGCGTGCGTGCTCTTGAAGTTGCCGCGGCACAGGTGCATGGCCAGGGTCATGCCGGCCGGCTTCTGCGCCACCACCTTGTTGACGAACTGGGCGTAGCGGTGCGGCAGTTCGTTGGGGTCGTCCCCGCGCTGGCGGGCCGCTTCGCGCATCTTTTCGTCGCACAGATAGGCCAGGTTGGTGTCGTCCATCTGCACGTAGGTGCAGCCCGCGGCGGCCAGGCTGCGCAGCTCGTCGCCATAGGCGCGCGCCACGTCGTCGTAGAAGGCCGGATCGAGCTCGGGGTAGGCCTCCTTGCTGATGCCGGCGCGTCCGCCGCGGAAGTGCAGCATGGTGGGGGACGGAATCGACACCTTGGGGGTGCGTCCCGCCGAGACCTGGCTCTTGAGGTACTGGAAATCCGCCAGCTGGATGTCCTTGGCATGGCGCACCTTGTCAATGACACGGATCACCGGTGGGGCCAGCTCCTCGGTGCCGTCGGGCTTGCGCACGGTGACCGGGATGTCGGTCTTCACGCCGCCGAGTTGCTCAAGGAAGTCAATGTGGAAGTAGGTGCGCCGGAATTCGCCGTCCGTGATGCTCTTCAGCCCCACGTCTTCCTGAAACTTCACGATCTCGGTGATGGCCTTGTCTTCCACCGAGCGCAGCTGCTCGGCCGTGATCTGGCCCGTGGCCTTTTTCTCGCGCGCCTCGAGCAGGTATTGGGGACGCAGGAAGCTGCCGACGTGGTCGTAGCGGGCGGGAAGATGGGGGATGGTCATGGGGTGTCTCCTGATCGTTGGGTCTTGCGAAGACGGATGGTAAGGCATATGGCCTGGCATTCAATGTATACACAAAGTCGGTATTTACCCTGATGATTGGATAAAATACCTTGATTGAGTCAATTTATGTATACACTGCGTATTCATGAATACCGGCGCTCCCGTGATTGACCTGGCAGAAGAAGGCGGCTCGCAGTCTGTCAAGTCACAGTTGCGGCTGCGCGAGATGATCCTCGCCGGCGAACTGCCAGGCGGTGCGCGGATTGCCGAGCTGACCCTCGTTGAAAAGCTTGGTGTCTCGCGCACGCCGATCCGGGCCGCGCTCATGCGGCTGGAGCAGGAAGGGCTGCTGGAGGCGTTGCCCAACGGGGGGTACGCGGTGCGTACCTTTTCCGAGCGGGAAGTGTCCGATGCGATCGAGCTGCGGGGCACCGTGGAGGGGCTGCTGGCGCGCGTTGCGGCGGAACGCGGAGCGGCACCGGTGGTGCTGGGCGAGGGCAGCGAATGTCTTCGCCAGATCGACGAGCTGCTTCGAGCAGCCGCGTTGGACGACCACGCCTTTTCCAGCTACGTGGTCCTGAACGAGCGCTTTCACGCGCTTCTTGGCGAGTTGTCCGGCAGCGCCGTGTTGACGCGCGAGATGGAGCGCCTGGCCAGCCTGCCGTTTGCGTCGCCCTCGGCTTTCGTGGTCGTACAGGCCAATTCGCCGCAGGCGCGCGACATGCTCGTCGTGGCCCAGGACCAGCATTGGCAGGTGCTCGATGCGATCGAACGTCGCGAAGGTGCCCGTGCCGAGGCCATCATGCGCGAACACTCCCGCATTGCCCAACGCAACCTGCGCGAAGCCGTGCGCATGCCGGGGCTGGACACCATGCCCGGAGTGCGCCTGATCCGTCGGCGCAATTGACCTTTTTGTTGATTGAGCCGTCAGCTATGCAGGATTGGTATATCTGGGAGTCGGCGGCTCGTCTTGCGATGGCTGTGCAATGCGGTGACAGTTGCACCTCGGGGCTGGTGAGTGTTCGCCACTGGCCGGGCGGACGGTTTGATTATTGATTCCTTCAGGAGACACGACATGCAAAAGAGGATTTTTCTCAGGTCGACCGCCCTTGCGGCCCTGTCGCTGGCGGCCACGCTGGCAAGCGCCCAGGACAACAAGTTCAAGATCGGCCTGATCTTGCCGATGACGGGCCCGTTTGCCTCCACGGGCAAGCAGATCGAGGCGGCCGCGCGCCTGTACATGGCGCAGAACGGCGACACCGTTGCCGGCAAGAAGGTGGAACTGATCGTCAAGGACGACACCAGCGCGCCGGACGTGACCAAGCGCATCGCCCAGGAACTGGTGGTCAACGACAAGGTCAATGTGCTGGCCGGTTTTGGCCTCACGCCCCTGGCGCTGGCCACCGCGCCGATCGCCACCCAGTCCAAGACCCCGCTGGTGGTGATGGCGGCAGCCACGTCCAGCATCACGCAGGCGTCGCCCTATATCGTGCGCACCAGCTTCACGCTGCCGCAGGCCGCGGTGGGCATTGCCGACTGGGCGCCCAAGAATGGCATCAAGAAGGTCGTGACGCTGGTGTCCGACTACGGCCCCGGCATCGACGCCGAGAAATACTTCAAGGATCGCTTCCTGTTCAACGGGGGCCAGGTGATCGAGACGCTGCGGGTGCCGATGCGCAATCCGGACTTTGCGCCCTTCCTGCAGAAGGTGCGTGACCTCAAGCCTGACGCCATGTTTGTCTTCGTGCCTTCGGGCGCCGGCGCCGCACTGATGAAGCAGTTCGCGGAGCGCGGCATGGACAAGGCCGGCATCAAGCTCATTGGCACCGGCGACGTGACCGACGATGACATTCTCAACAGCATGGGCGACGTGGCGCTGGGGGTGGTGACGTCGCATCACTATTCGGCGTCGCACAACTCGCCGCTGAACAAGAAGTTCGTCGAGGCGTTCGAGAAGGCGAACAACGGCTTGCGCCCCAACTTCATGGCGGTGGGCGGCTACGACGGCATGCGCGTGATCTATGAGGCCGCCAAGGCGACCAAGGGTGGCTCGGGTGACGCCCTGCTGGAAGCGATGAAGGGCCAGATTTTTGAGAGCCCACGCGGGCCGATGTTCATCGATGCGCAGACCCGTGACGTGGTGCACAACATTTACATCCGCAAGGTGGAGAAGGTGGGCGGTCAGCTCTTCAACCAGGAGTTCGCCACGATCAAGGATGTAAAGGATCCTGGCAAGACGAAATAGTCCGGGTCCCGGCGTGCCGGATCTCCTCTGATGTTGACGATTCTTTTTGACGGCATTGCCTACGGCATGCTGCTGTTCATACTGGCGGTGGGCCTGTCCGTGACGATGGGGTTGATGAATTTCATCAATCTCGCGCACGGCGCCTTTGCCATGGTGGGTGGTTACATCACCGTGGTGCTCATGCAGCGCCATGGCGTGCCGTTCATGGCGTGTCTGCCCCTTGCCTTCGGCGGTGCCGCGCTGCTGGGCATGGTGCTGGAGCGCACGCTGTACCGCACGATGTACCGCAAACCGCACCTGGACCAGGTGCTGTTCTCGATCGGACTGGCTTTCATGGCCGTGGCGACCGCGGATTACTTCATGGGATCGCAGCAGCAGATCATGCAACTGCCCGAGTGGCTGCGCGGGCGCACCGAACTCTTCGACGGGGCCCTCGGCATGGGGCACTACCGCCTGTTCATCATTGCCGTGTGTGCGGCCCTCACGATCGGCCTTCAGTTCATCCTGTCGAGAACCCGCTTCGGCAGCCGCCTGCGCGCCAGCGTGGACGACCCGCGGGTGGCGGCGGGCCTGGGCATCAACGTCAATGTGGTGTTCGCGGCCACCTTCGCGGTGGGCTCGGGGCTGGCCGGTCTGGGCGGCGCCCTGGGTGCGGAGGTGCTGGGGCTTGATCCGACCTTTCCGCTGAAGTTCATGGTGTATTTCCTGATCGTCGTTGCCGTGGGCGGCACCTCGTCCATCACCGGGCCCTTGCTGGCAGCCTTGCTGCTGGGCATTGCCGATGTGGCGGGCAAGTACTTCATTCCCAAGCTGGGCGCGTTCATCGTCTATGCGCTGATGATCGCCATCCTCATCTGGCGCCCGCAGGGCCTGTTTGTGCGACAGGGAGGCAAATAGATGAATTCCGTTCGCACGTCCCTGCTGGAGGCTTCGCGCTGGAAAGCGTGGGAGCCGGTGGTCTGGCTCATGGCCTTTGCCTCGCCCTTTGTCGTGGCCCAGCACGCGCTCATCATCAACGAGATTGCGATCGTCGCACTGTTCGCACTGTCCCTGGACCTCATCCTGGGCTACACCGGCATCGTCTCGCTGGGCCACGCGGCTTTTCTCGGTTTCGGAGCCTATTCGGCGGCGCTGTTTGCGAAGCATGTGATGCCCGATCCCCTTGTGGGCCTGGCGGTCGGCATCATGGCAGCGACGGCGCTGGGCGCGGTCTGTTCATTCACCATCATGCGCGGGACGGATCTGACCCGTCTCATGGTCACGCTGGGCATGGCCCTTCTGTTGCTGGAACTGGCCAACAAGGTGGACTGGCTGACCGGTGGTTCTGACGGCTTGCAGGGGGTGACCATGGGACCCCTGCTGGGCCGCTTTGAATTCGACCTGATGGGCCAGACGGCGGCCTGGTACTCGCTCACCGTGCTGCTGGTGCTCTTCCTACTGGCGCGGCGCCTGGTGCATTCGCCATTTGGCGCCACACTGATGGCCGTGCGCGACAACCGGCTGCGCGCGATGGCCATCGGCATTCCGGTGTCCGCGCGGCTGGCGGTGGCCTACACCGTCGCTGCCGGCGTGGCCGGTGCGGCCGGTGCCTTGCTGGCGCAGACCACCGGCTTTGCCTCGCTCGACGTGTTCGCCCTGGAGCGGTCGGCGGATCTGATGCTGATCCTCGTGATTGGCGGCGTGGGCTGGCTGTATGGGGGCATCGCGGGGGCCGTGGTGTTCAAGCTGATGCACGACGTGATCTCGGGCATCACTCCCCAGTACTGGACCTTCTGGATTGGCCTGTTCCTGGTGGTGCTGGTCATGGTGGGCCGCGAGCGGCTGCTGCGGCCCTGGACCTGGTTCGGGCGCGACAAGGGGCAGTCGTGAACGACATCGTCCTGAAGACACAAGGCCTGGTCAAGCGCTTCGGCGGCATCACGGCCACCGACCATGTCAGTCTGAATGTCACGCGCGGCGCGCGCCATGCGCTGATCGGCCCCAATGGCGCCGGCAAGACCACCCTGATCAACCTGATGACCGGCGTGCTGGATCCCACCGAGGGCCGGATCACGCTGGAGGGGCAGGAGATCACGCGGTTGGCGCCCCATCAGCGCGTGCGCCGGGGCCTGGTGCGCACGTTTCAGATCAACCAGCTTTTCAATGCCATGACACCCTTGGAGACGCTGGCCATGGTGGTGTCCCAGCACCGCGGAGCCGGCGCTCGCTGGTGGCAGGCCCTGGGGCACGATCGGGCCGTGGCCGAACGATGTGCACAGCTGCTGGAGCAGTTTCATCTCACGGACGTGATGCACCAGCGAACCGAGCACCTGGCCTACGGCAAGCGCCGGCTGCTGGAGATCGGCATCGCCCTGGCCTGTGAGCCGCGCGTGCTGCTGCTCGACGAGCCCGTGGCCGGTGTTCCCGCCGGCGAGCGGGAGGAGCTGCTGCACACCGTTGCGGCCTTGCCGCAGGATGTGTCGGTGCTGCTGATCGAGCACGACATGGACCTGGTGTTCGACTTTGCCCGGCGCATCACGGTGCTGGTGAACGGCGCGGTGCTGACCGAGGGCACGCCGGACCAGATCGCCGACGACCCCCAGGTCAAGGCGGTGTATCTCGGCCACGGAGAGGCGGCGAGCCATGTCTGATCTGCTGCAGGTTGAGAGCCTGAGCGCGGGCTATGGCGAGGCCGTGGTGCTGCAGGACGTGAGCTTTTCGCTGGCCGAGGGCGAGACCCTGGCGCTGCTGGGCCGCAATGGCACGGGCAAGACCACCCTGATGGACACCCTGGCGGGCGCCACGCACCAGCACGGCGGCACCATCCTGCTCGGCGGCATCATGCTGAACCGGCTGGCGTCGCACGAGCGCGCGGCTGCGGGCATCGGCTGGGTGCCGCAGGAGCGCAACATCTTCAAGTCGCTGACGGTGCACGAGAACCTGGCCGCCGTCGCGCGGCCCATCCGCGCGGGCCATGCGTCGCACCCCTGGACACCCGAGCGCGTCTATGAAATGTTCCCGCGCCTGGCCGAGCGCAAGACCAACCTGGGCACCCAGCTGTCCGGGGGCGAGCAGCAGATGCTGGCTGTCGGCCGAGCGCTCGTGCTCAACCCGCGGCTGTTGCTGCTGGACGAGCCGCTCGAAGGCCTGGCGCCCATCATCGTCGAGGAACTGCTGCGCGCCATTGCACGCATCACGCGCGATGAAGGCCTCTCGGCCATCGTCGTGGAGCAACACCCGCAGGCCATCCTGGCCATCAGCCACCGCGCGGTGGTGCTCGATCACGGCAATGTGGTGCACCGCGGCGCGGCGGCACCCTTGCTCGAACAACCTGAATTGCTTGACCGCCTGCTCGGCGTTTCCGGGGCCCACGCTTGAACCAAAGGACGATCATGTTTCCGAAGAATGCCTGGTACGTCGGCTGTACCCCCAACGAGATCGACGAGAAGCCGCTGGGCCGCACCATCTGCGGCGAGCGCATCGCCTTCTACCGCGGCGAAGCCAACAAGGTGGCCGCCGTCGAGGATTTCTGTCCGCACCGGGGCGCGCCGCTCTCCCTCGGGTATGTGCAGGAGGGCAAACTGGTCTGCGGCTACCACGGTCTGGCCATGGGCTGCGACGGCAAGACGGTCTCCATGCCCGGCCAACGCGTGCGCGGCTTTCCCCCGATCAAGAGCTTCCCGGTCGAGGAACGCTATGGGTTCATCTGGGTCTGGCCCGGTGACACGACCCTGGCGAACGCCGACGACATCCCGCACATGGAGTGGTACGACAACCCCGCCTGGGCTTTTGGCGGCGGCCTGTTCCACATCCAGTGCGATTACCGGCTGATGATCGACAACCTGATGGACCTGACGCATGAAACCTACGTCCATGCCACCAGCATCGGCCAGAAGGAAATCGACGAAACCCCGTGCAAGACCACGGTGGACGGCAACACCGTGACCACCAGCCGTTTCATGAGCGGGATCCTGCCGCCGCCGTTCTGGAAGATGGGCCTGCGTGCCAACAGCCTGCCGGACGATGGGCCCGTGGATCGATGGCAGATCTGCCGTTTCACGCCGCCCAGCCAGGTGATGATCGAGGTCGGCGTGGCGCTTCAGGGTCACGGCGGCTACGACGCGCCGAACGACAAGAAGGCCTACAGCGTCGTGGTGGACTTCATCACGCCGGAGACCGAGACCTCGATCCATTATTTCTGGGGCATGGCGCGCAAGTTCAATCCCACCGACAAGGCGCTGACGGCCAGCATTCGCGATGGGCAGGGAAAGATCTTCAGCGAAGACCTGCAGATACTGGAGCTGCAGCAGAAGAACCTGCTGGCGTACCCGCAGCGTGCCCTGCTGATGCTCAACATCGATACCGGCGGTGTGCAGTCGCGCAAGATCCTCGATCGCCTGGTGGCGGCGGAGCGCTCGGCCAGCGCCGAGCCGGCGGCGTGAGGGCGGCCCATGAGCAACGCATCAACGCTGTCGGTCCGCGTGGCGCGCAAGCGCGTCGAAGCGCTGGATATCTGCACCTTCGAACTGGTCTCTGCCGACGCAAGCCCCTTGCCCGCGTTCTCGGCGGGCTCGCACGTGGATGTGCATCTTCCAGGCGGGCTCACGCGTCCCTACTCCCTTTGCAATGACCCGACGGAGAGCCACCGTTATCTGATCGCCGTGTTGCGCGATCCGGCGTCGCGTGGCGGCTCCCGGGCGATGCACGAGGAGGTCGTGGAGGGTCAGTTGCTGCAGATCAGCCTCCCGAAGAACCACTTTCCGCTCGCCCATGACGCGCGTCGCCACCTGTTGCTGGCCGGGGGCATCGGCGTAACGCCGATCCTGTGCATGGCCGAGCGTCTCGCCAATACCGGTGCCGAGTTCGAGATGCACTACTGCACACGCGCGCCGGAGCGCACGGCGTTCCGCCAGCGCATCGCCGACGCCGCCTTCGCGTCCCGGGTGCACTTCCACTTTGACGATGGCAACGCCGGGCAGAAGCTCGACATCGAGGCGCTGCTTGCCGCGCCTGCCAGCGGGGTGCACCTGTACGTGTGCGGGCCGAAAGGCTTCATGGACGCGGTGCTGAAAGCCGCGCGGGCCAGCAGCTGGCCCGAAGCCCGATTGCACACGGAGTACTTCGCCGGCGAGGTGGCGGCATCCGGTGCCGATGTGGCCTTCGATGTGCAACTCGCGAGCTCCGGCAGGATCGTGCGCGTGCCCGCTGGCCAGACAGTGATATCGGCCCTGGCCGAAGCCGGCGTCGACGTGCCGTTTTCCTGCGAGCAGGGCGTCTGTGGCACCTGCCTGACCCGAGTGATCGAAGGTGTGCCGGATCACCGCGACCTCTACCTGACCCCGGATGAGCAGGCCGCGAATGACCAGTTCCTGCCCTGCTGTTCGCGATCGAAGACACCCAGGCTGGTGCTCGATCTCTGACGCCAGGGCACCCCGCATGTCGTCCCGACGTCGCGTTCTCCTGAACACTCTGTCCGTGGTGGCGGGGTTTGCCCTGTCGCAGGCGGCAGCGGCCCAGTCTGCATTTCCATCGAAGCCGATCCGCCTGGTGGTGCCCAATGCCCCGGGCGGTGCCGCGGACCTGACCGCGCGCACGGTGGGCCAGAAACTCAGCGAGACGCTGGGCCAGCCTGTGGTGATCGAGAACCGGCCCGGCGCCGGCGGCGTGGTGGCCGGCGAGACGGTGGCGAAGGCCGTCCCGGATGGCCACACCCTGCTGCTGATCTCCAGCGGCACGGCCGTGAGCGCGGCGCTGTTCAAGGCGCTGCCCTTCGACACGGTGCGCGACTTCATCCCCGTTGCGCCGCTGGCGACCTTTGACCTCGTCATTGTCGGCCCCGACGGCGGCCGCTTCAGAACGCTGGGCGAATGGGTGGCGTTTGCCAAGGCCAACCCTGGCAAGCTCACCATCGGCACGCCCAACATCGGCACCACACAACACCTCGCTGCCGAACTGTTCAAGGCGGCAGCCGGCATCGATGTGCAGATCGTGCCGTTCAACGGCACCCCCGCGGTGATCAACGCCCTGCGCGGCGGGCAGATCGACGCCGGGCTCGACATCCTGGGCCCCTTGCTGGCGCAGATCCGCGCCAAGGCACTGGTGCCGCTGGCCATCACCGGCGACAAACGCTCGCGCGTGCTGCCTGAGGTGCCGACGGCGAAGGAGGCCGGGGTGAGCGGCTTCGCGGCCGCCTCCTGGAACGGCCTGGCCGTTCCGGCGGGCACGCCGAAGGACGTGGTCGCACGGCTGAACAGGGAGGTGGTTGCCGCATTGAACGATCCGGCCGTCAGCAAGCGCCTCGAGGAGCTGAACCTCGACCCGCACCCCGGCACGCCGGAGCAGGCGGCAGCCCTGTTGAACAACGATATCCGGCGCTGGGGTGAGGTGATCGTGCGTGCGAAGATACCGCGCCAGTAGCGATGCACTCTCGACAGGAAAACGCCATGAAACTCGAACGCATTGGCCTGATCGGCTATGGCGAAGTCGGCAAGATTTTCTGCGCCGGACTGCTGAAACAGCCGGGCGTCACCGGCGTTGGCGCCTGGGATCTCAAGTTCGCCCAGGCCGCGACGCAGGCGACGGAGCGGGCGCACGCCGCGCAGGCCGGGATCGATGCGCATTCGTGCATGCAGGCCCTGTGCGTAGACAGCGAACTGATTCTCTCGGCCGTCACCGCGTCCGCCACGCTGGCGGTGGCGCAGGAGGCGGCGGCCTTCATCCGCCCCGGCACGATCTTCCTGGACCTGAACTCGGCCTCACCGGGCACCAAGCAGCAGGCTGCCACCTTGATCGAAGCCGCCGGCGGCCACTACGTGGAGGCCGGCGTCATGACCTCGGTGCCGCCTTACGGTATCAAGGTGCCGATGCTGCTGGGCGGTGTCCGCGCAAACGCGCTCGCGCGGGCGCTGACCGACTGGGGCATGGATGCGAAAGTCGTCAGCGACCGGATTGGCGTGGCCAGCGCCATCAAGATGTGCCGCAGCGTGATGATCAAGGGACTGGAAGCTCTGGTCATCGAAAGTTACAGCACCGCGCGGGCTTATGGCGTGGAAGACCATGTGCTGCCCACGCTGCAGGAGACCTTCCCCGGCATCGACTGGAGCGCGCAGGGCGCCTATTTTTTCAGCCGCGTGGCGCAGCACGGCCAGCGTCGCGCGGAAGAAATGCGCGAGTCGGCGCACACGGTGCGCGAGGCCGGTTTCGAGCCCTTCATGGCCGCCGCCATCGCAGAGAAGCAGCAGTGGGTGGCAGACCAGGCCAAGGCGGGTGTGTTGGCCGGCGTGCCGAAGGGTGCACCCTGGCAGGCCTATGCCGACGCGTTGCTGGCGGCGGGCAAACCGTGAGAAGCTTCACCCCCTGATTCCCGGTCCGCATCCGGCGCCGCGCTGGCCGGTCACCTTCTAGACGACATGCTCGACATCCTGGCCATCACCGGCCCCATCTACCTCACCATCGCGCTGGGCTACATCCTCACCCGCCGCGGCCTGTTCGCCCGCGCCGACATGCGCGTGCTGGGCCAGTTCGTCATCAACCTGGCGCTGCCAGCGCTGCTGTTCAACGCGCTGGCGCAGCGCAAGCTGGCCGACATCCTGAACGGGCGCTACCTGCTGGTCTATGCGCTGGGTTCGCTGGCGGCGATGGGGCTGGGCCTGCTGTGGGCGCGCCGGGGTGCGCGCCAGGACCGGACCACCAGCGTCTTCTGGGCCATGGGCATGTCGTGCCCGAACAGCGGCTTTGTGGGGTTTCCGATCGCGCTGCTGGTGATCGGGCCGGTGGCCGGCGTGATGCTGGGCCTGAACATGATCGTGGAGAACCTGTTGCTGATCCCTCTGCTGCTGGCGCTGGCCGAAAGCAGCACGGGCAGTGGCGGACGCTGGCACACCGTGCTGCGCCAGTCGCTGCTGAACCTGGCGCGCAACCCCATGGTGCTGGGCCTGCTGGCGGGCTTTGTGGTGTCGGCGCTGCAGTGGCAGATGCCCTCGCCGCTGGCGCGCACCGTGACGATGTTCGCGCAGGCCAGCGCGGCACTGTCGCTGTTCGTGATCGGTGGCTCGCTGGCGGGCCTGCACATCGCGGGGTTGCGCCGGCCCGTGGCGCAGATCGCCATCGGCAAATTGCTGGTGCACCCGGCGGCGATGCTGGGCGCGCTGCTGCTGTGCGAGGCTCTCGGCATGGTACCGATGGACCCGAAGCTGCGCATCGGCGTGGTGCTGACGGCCGCCAGCCCGATGTTCGGGATCTACCCCATCCTGGCGCAGAAGCATGGCCACGACGGCCTGGCCGCGGCCGCCCTGCTGGGCACGACGGCGGCTTCCTTCTTCACGATCAGCGCGCTGCTCTGGGTGTTTCAGCAGGTGCCGGGCTGGGGCGGGTAGGGTGCGACTTGCTTGATCCAGGCGGTTTTCGCGCGCAGGTGACTGTGCAAGAATCTTTGCGTCATTTTTCGCTTCATCAGGGAACCTCGTCATGACTCCTTTGCGCCATCCCTTCCAACTGGCGGTCCTGGCTGCAGCACTGGCTGCCATTACTGCACAATCGCAGACCCAGAACCCCGCCCCCAATCCGGCCACGGCCGCGACGCCGGCGCCGTCTGACGCCACACCCCTGCCGGCAGATCCCTGGCCGCGCCAGGTGAACCTGGCCAGCGGCACGGTGCTGATGTACCAGCCGCAGGTCAGCCAGTGGCAGGGCAACCAGATCACGTTCCGCTCGGCGCTGGCTTTCATGCCCAAGGGCGGCAAGCAGGAGACCTTCGGCGTAATGTTTGCCACCGCGCGCACCCAGGTGGACCGGATCAACCGCAGCGTGGTGTTCGAGAACCTGCAGATCAACAGCAGCCTGTTCCCCACCTTGCCTGACAAGGGCGCGTCCCTCTCGGCCGATCTGCAGGCCTCGGTGGCCAGCACGGTGCGCACCATCTCGCTGGACCGGCTGAAGGCGTCGCTGGCGCTCAATGGCATCCAGCCGCGGACGGTGGCGGTGCAGAACAGCCCGCCGCAGGTGCTGGTGAGCAATTCCCCCGCGATCCTGGTGCCGATCGATGGCACCCCGGTGTTCAAGCCGGTCGGCAACAGCGGCTTCCAGCGCATCATCAACACCAAGGCGCTGATCCTGCAAGGCGGGCCTGGCAATGCGCTCTACCTGCCTGTCTATGACGGTTGGCTGAGCGCCGCTTCGCTGCAGGGGCCGTGGTTGCAGACCAGTACACTGCCGGCCGGCCTGGCGGCGACGGCGCAAAGCGTGGCCAAGACGGGCGCGGTGGACATGCTCAAGGGCAGTCCGGACGCCAAGCCCAGGCCTTCGCTGGCCAACGGCGTGCCTTCCATCATGATCAGCCAGGTGCCCAGCGAACTGATCATCTTCAACGGCCAGCCGGACTTCGTGCCCATCAACGGCACGCAACTGCTCTGGGCAGCCAACACCACCTCGGATGTCTTCGTCAACACGGCCAACAGCGGCTACTACGTGCTGATGGCCGGGCGCTGGTTCACCGCGCCGGGACTGGGCGGCCCCTGGACCTATGTGGCCGCCAATGCGCTGCCGGCCGACTTTGCCCGCATTCCGCCCAGCTCGCGCGCCGCCGTGGTCCTGCCGACCGTGGCCGGCACGCCGCAGGCCCAGGAGGCGGTGATCGAGAACTCCATCCCGCAGACGGCCACGGTCAAGCGGGTCAACGGGCCGACGTTCACGCCCGCGCTTGACGGGGCGCCGCAATGGGCGCCCGTGCCGGGCACGGCGCTGTCCTACGTGACCAATGCTTCGGCCCCGCTGATCCAGGTGCCCGGAGGCCAGATGTACGCGGTGCAGGCCGGCGTCTGGTTCACCGCGCCGGGCATCACCGGGCCCTGGACGGTGGCCGCATCGGTGCCGGATGCGATCTACACCATCCCGCCCTCGTCGCCGATCTACTACGTGACCTATGTGCGCATCTACGAGGCCACGCCCCAGTATGTCTACACCGGCTACACGCCAGGCTATATGGGCACGGTGGTGTCGAGCGACGGCACCATCGTCTACGGCACCGGCTACACCTACAACCCGTGGATCGGCTCGGTCTGGTATCCCGCGCCCTACACCTACGGCCTGGCGGCCGCACCGGTCTACAACCCCTACGTGGGCTTCACCTTCGGCTTTGCGGCGGGGCTGGCCACGGCGGCGTTCTGGGGCTGGGGCGGCGCGTACTGGGGCGGCGCCTATTACCACCCGGGCTACTGGGGCGGCTACGGTTGCTGTGCCTCGGCCAGCGCCAACGTCTACGGCCATTGGGGCAATACCGCCTACTCGGGCACCCGCTCCTGGTACGCCGGCGGCGGCGTGGCCGGCAGCACGGCCAGCGGGGTGTATGCCAATGCGCGCACCGGCACCACCGGCAGCTATGCCGCCGGCCGCCAGTACAACGCCTGGACCGGCAATGCCACGCGCGGCTACGACCGCACGGTCAACGGCCCGGACGGCGGCTCCGGCAACGTGGCGCGGGCTGGCAACTACAACACCTACACCGGCCAGCGATCGTATGGCTCCAGCGCCTCGTACACCGGTGCCGGCGGCAGCTCGATCGACCGCACCTCAGCCACCACCGCCGGCCCGCAGGGCGCAGCCCATGCCTCGTCCACCACCACCTACAACGCCCGCACTGGTGAGACCAACACCTGGACCAACGGCCGCCCGTCGAGCAACAACATGTTCGCCGACAGCAATGGCAACGTCATGCGCAACGATGGCAGCGGCGGCTGGCAGCAGCATTCGTCCGGCGGATGGGGCTCGGCATCCGGCGACACCTCCTGGGCGGACCGCGAGTCGCAGGCGCGCAGTGCGGGCGACTCGGCTGCACGCTCCGGCGGTCTGTTCGGTGGCGGTGGCCTGTTCGGAGGGGACCGCGGGGGTGGTGGTTTTGGAGGCGGTGGCGGCTTCGGCGGCGACCGCTTCGGTGGGGGCGGTGGCTTTGGCGGCCGTTTCGGTGGCGGAGGCTTCGGTGGAGGCGGGTTCCGGGGCGGTGGCGGATTCCGTCGCTGAGACCTGGGTTCATCCTGTTTTCATAGCAGGACAGGACCATTCCACGCTGGGATCAGCCCAATAAAGCTTGAAAACCGGGTGGAAGACGCGCCCGGGATGCACGGCGCGGCCTCCGGGGCGGCTGGGCGGGCCTACAAGGCCGCCATCCACTCCCGCAGCAGGCAGTTGACGCGCTGGGGCTGTTCCATCGTCAGCATGTGCCCGGCCCCCGGCACCAGCGCCAGCCGCGCGCCCGGGATGGCGGCAGCAATTGCCCGCGAATGCTCCGGCGGGGTCAGCTGGTCAGCCTCGCCGCACAGCACCAGAGTCGGGCAGGGGATTTGCCCCAGGTGCGCGCGGGCGTCCGGGCGGGCCATCACGGCACGGTTGTGGCGGATCAGCGTCTCGGGGCCAGCCTCCAGCACCATCGTCAGGTACTGGCCCGTCAGCACCGGATCAGTGGCGTGGTCGGGGTGGAAGGCCAGCGGCACGTTGGCGCGGATGATTTCTTCCGAGCGACCCTGCTCGAACAGCACGATCGCATCGCTGCGCAGCTGGTGCATCTCGGGCGTCTCGGGATGCGCCACCGTGCCCAGCAAGGCGAGGCCGCTCACCCGCGAGGGCGCGAGCCGTGTGGCCTCCATCGCGACCATACCGCCCATGGAGGCGCCGCACAGCACCAGCTCGCCGTCGAACTGCTCCAGCACCGCCTGCGCCATCGCGGTGATGGTGCCGCAGGGCTGGTGCGCAGTGGCCACGGCCGTGGGCGCGAGCGGGCCCAGCCCAGCCAGCTGGTGGCCCCACATGCGGGCATCCGCCGCCAGGCCGGGGATCAGGACGACGGTGGGTCTGTGGCTCCCTCGCTCCGTGGATGCGCTCATGGCGAAACCTCCGGCAGGCCCAGCGCCGCGTACACCGGCCGCAGCTGGCGCTTCAGCCGCAGCGACTGCGGGCAGGCGTTGGCGCGTGGCTGCATCAGGTGCTGGGCGCTGCTCCAGCGGCCGGCGCGCATCAACGCATCCAGGTGCAGTTGCTCGAACAGGTCACGCTGCGCATGGCTGCCGCCAATCGTCTGCAACTGCGGCAGCGCCTGGCCCAGGCCGGCGACCGCGCCCTGCCAGTCGCCGCTTGCATGCGCCAGCAGCCCGCGCGCCGCGGGCACCGCGACCTGCTGCCACGCTGTGCGTGACCAGTCGGGCGCCCGGGCTGCAAAGGCTTCCAGACGGGCCAAGCGCGGGCCGGCAGTGGCACGGCCGGCGCGGCCCAGGCCATAGAGGTATTGCAAGTCCAGGAAGGGCTGCACATGGTCGTCCCCGCGCTGCTCCAGGTGGTCCGCCACGTCCTGCCAGCGATCGCCCACGTCCACACCGGCGATCTCCAGGCGCGCCAGCAGCGACACCGCGCCGATCTGGTCCTGCGAGTAGGCCTTGACCACGCCCCAGACCTGGCGGTCGTAGAGGTCCAGCACGGCGGCGGCGTGGTCCAGTTCCAGCTCGAACAGCGCCAGGTGCCACCAGTTGTGCGTGACCATGAACGAGTTCAGGTCCGTCCATTGCCCGCTCACCGCGGCCATGAAGTCGCGTCCCTCGGTGATACGCCCCTGCGTGATCATCACGTGCGCCAGCGCATGCTGGGCCCAGGGCTCCTTGGGCCGGATCGCCAGCGCACGGCGCGCTGCCGCTTCCGCCTGCTCCAGCAGGTGGTTTTGCTCCCAGGCGAAAGCTGCCATCCCGTGCAGGTAGGGCACCTCGGCGGCTGCGTGCAGGGCCGGCTGGACGATGCGCAGCATGCCGGGCGAGTGGCCGAGGTTGAACAGGTGGTACTGCCCGAGCTTGAGCGAGGCCAGGTCGCGCGGGTGCTCGCGCGCCTGCTCCTCGTGCAGCGCGATCGCGCGCGGCAGGTCGCCGTGGACCCAGGCCGCCACGGCTTCGACGAATCGCTGCTCGCGTGGCGTGATCTTCATCGTGGAGCGGCGCGCGGCCTCGATGAAAGGCTGGGCGTTACCCTGCGCATCGCCCGATTCGGCAAACATGTGCAGCGCGGCGCAGCAGGCCTGCACCAGCGGGCTGGGGTCGGTGTCGGCCACCTGCAAGACATTGACCACGCGCGCCTCGCAGGCGATGAAGCCTTCGACGAAATCGTTCAGCGGGCCGAGGCTGGCGGCATCGGCCAGCGTGACGGGGTTACCAAGAAGGTCGTGGCGGGAGGCATGCATGGTCGGGTGTCCGGTGGGTGAAGCAACATCCTAACCCGCGGCGTGGCCGCCCCGGTCTTACTTCGGGAACATGAGCTGCACTTGCGCGCGGACCTGCCAGTTGGGTCCGTAGTCGGGTTTGACGACGTTGTAGTAGGCCGCGATCATGGCGTTCACCGGCAGCTTGCCAAAATGGAAGATCTTGCCCACGCCGCCGCCGATGGGCACGGTCCATTGCTGGCCGCTGGCGGCATTCCAGTTCACCGTGACGATGGGCGAGCTGGTCAGGTACAGGCCGCTGGGAAAGTTGTAGTTGACGAAGGGCTGGATCAGGCCGTTGTTGTAGCCGCCCCCTCGCTGGTCGCTGGTGAGCGACCAGACGTTGTTGACCAGCGCGCCATAGACCCAGGGGTCGCCTTTTTCCAGCTTCAGGACCACAAAGGAGGCGCCCAGGCCCCAGTTCTTGTTGCCCAGGCCGTTGCTGTCTGTGGGCAGTTGCACCACGGGGCCGACGCCCCAGATCAGGCCCTTGGGCACGGCCGGCGAGAGGAAGGCCGTGAACACCACGTCACCGATGCCGTTGGTGCGGCCGTCGCCGGGGAACATCGCCGGCTGCGAGATGATCGGCACGATGGTGCGGGTGATGACGTTCCACTCCGAATTGACTTCCACCGGGATCACCGGCTGGATGTTCAGGACGTTCTGCGTGCCCTTCTCGGGCCCGTAGTTCAGGTTGGTGTTGTTCTGGAACGGCAGGCTGATCAGGTTGCCCACCGGGTTCTGGGCCAGCTTGGCCAGTTCCTCGGCGCTCATCTCGGCGTGGGCGGCGGTGGCGGTCAGCAGGGCGGCAGCAACCGCCACCGCAGTCAGGGAGAAAAACTTGATCGGATGGTTCATGCGGGCTTCCTCTCTGTGGATGGCGAAGGTCTGTCGAGGAATTATCGACGAATTTCAGGCCCCGGCGAAAGACCAATACCCACCGGGCGCAAGAGAACAAAGTGTGCGTGCCGGGGGGCTGCGATCAGGCTGGCCGGTGCAGGCGAGTCCGTCGGCGCCAGAACCGGATGCCGTAGATCGCGCCAATCAGCAGCGCGCCTACAAGCGCCACCGCGCCAGCCAGCACGGCCGCCATCTGGCGCACCAGCACCGGCCAGTTGTTCTTCAGCAGCTGACGCAACGGGTCATAGCCTTCATGCGGCAGCACAACCCCGTTGTTTTTCAGGTAAACGTCGTATTCGGCCCGAAGCGCCTTGAATATTTCCGGCTGGCGGGCGACCAAGTCGGTCGATTCCAGAGGGTCCAGTCGCAGGTTGTACAGGTGCCAATGGCCATCGCCGAACGTGGCGTTGCGCGCGATCTTGTAGTCGCCCTTGTACAGGGCTTCGGCACCGGTGCCCTCAAAGCCGATGGTGTCGGTGGGTGGATGCACCACCGCTTCCTTGCCCTCGAGCATGGGCAGCATGCTGCGGCCAGTGGGGCGGTGCAGCCTTTTGCCCTGGTACTCGTCGCCCGGCAGGGGGATGCCGGCGATATCCAGCACCGTGGGCAGGAAGTCGGTCACGTACGCGAACTCTCGTGCGACGCCGCCGCCGGGAATGCGACCGGGGAAGCTCACGATGAAGGGCACCCGCATGCCGCCCTCGCCCGAGGTGCCCTTGAACAGGGGGAACGGCGTGTTCGACACCTCGGCCCAGTCCTGGCCGTAGTGCACGTAGCTGCCGGGGCGGCCCAGGTCGTCGATGCCCAGCGCAAAGTTGGCCTGGTACCAGAGCCGGAATGGCAGGTTGAGCTTGTTCAGCTCATAGGCATCGGCGCCGTTGTCGGACATCACAATGAACACCGTGTTGTCGAGCTGGCCGCTGCGCTGGAGGTAGTCGCGCAGCCGCCCGATGTGCTGGTCGGCGTTGTCGAGCATGCCGGCAAACACGGCCATCTTCTTTGCGTAGAGGCGCTGCTCGGGCTCGCTCAAGCTGGCCCAGTCCCGTCCCAGCATGGCTTTGGGCAGTTTCAGGCCTGCGGGCATCAGGCCCATCTCCACCTGGCGCTGGTAGCGCTGCGAGCGGATCACGGCCCAGCCCGCTTCATAGCGGGCCCTGTACTTGCCGATGTCCACGTCCGGCGCCTGCAGCGGCGAATGCACCGCCTGGAAGGCGACGATGCCGAAGAAGGGTTTGCCGCCGGGTTTGCCGTCCTCGATGAAGCGGATCATCTTGTCGACGTAGTGGCGGTTCGAGAAGAAGTCCTTCGGCAACTGGGCGCGCTGGCCGTCTTCCCACCAGACGGCCTCCAGGTTCAGCGGGGCGTAGACGCGGGCCTCGTAATTGTCGGCGCCGGTCTGTTCGAGGGAGAGGGAGCGGTCCCAGCCGCGCGCGCCGGGCGAACGCTCCAGGCCGAGGCCCAGGTTCCATTTGCCCGTGAAGTAGGTGGCATAGCCACCGTCTTTCATCAGCCGCCCGAGGCTGTGGGCGCTGTCGCTCAGAAAACCCTCGTAGCCGGGTCGGCCTTTCTGGTTGTCGGCCATGACCGCCGTCAGCGTGCCGGCGCCGGCACGGTGGTGGTCCACCCCGCTGTGCAGCATGGCGCGGGACGATTCACAGGTGGATGCGGTGTGGAAATTGGTGAAGCGCACGCCGGACGTGGCGATCCGGTCGATGTTGGGGGTGCTGATCTCGCTGCCGTAGGCGCCGAAGTCGCTGAAGCCGGCGTCGTCGAGCAGGATGAACACGATGTTCGGGCGTTGCTTTCCCTTGGCCGCCGCGGTGGGGGCCACCGCAGGCGCCTGTGCGGCGAGGGCCATGCTGGCCGTGAAAGCCAGGGTCAGCAGAGTGGCCAGGCGCCGTGCGGTGCACCAGCGGTTGAGTGGGATGGGTGGCGGTGTCATGGGTTTGTCTCGCTTTTCTTGGGAATCGGGCGAGTGTGAAATGTCCAGAGCGATGCGTCCATCGCAAAATGCAATGTCATTCATTGCGTTTTAAGCATTTGATCGGGAGCAGGACATGGACATCCGGCGGTTGACCCACTTCATTGCGCTGGCCGAAGAGGGCCGCTTCGCCGTCGCTGCGGAACGTGTGCACCTCAGCCAGGCGGCCTTCAGTCGAAGCATCCAGGCACTGGAGCAGCGCATGGGCCTCAAGCTGTTTGACCGGGGGGCGAAGGGCGCCAGCCTGACACCGGCCGGCGAGGTGGTGTTGCGCCGGGCCCGCACCTTGGTGCTGGACGCGCGCAACCTGCAGCGCGATATCGAGCTGGTCCGGCTCGGCGATGCCGGTGAGATCGTTTTCGGTGCCGCGCCGATCCCGGCGGCGGTGATCGTGCCCGAGCTGCTGTGCCAGTTGCGCCAGCAGAACCCCGGGCTGGTGACGCGGGTGCACCTGGGCAACCTGCCGACGCTGCTGGCCCAGCTGGATGCGCAACAGATTGATTTCTGCCTCGGCGACCCGCGCCTCGTGCCGCCCCAGGCCCGCTACGAGCGGGTCCCGCTGGGCAAGCAGGTCGCCGCGTTGTATGCGCGTGGTGACCATCCGCTGGCGGATGCCGCCCAGGTTGACGCCGTCGCAATGCGCCGTTTTGGCGTGGCGACCATCACCATTTCGCCGGCCTTGCTGGAAGGGGTGGCGGTGCTCTATGGGTTCAGGGACTGCGCCGATTTCCCGCTGGTGGTGGAGTGTGACGACCTCGGCACGCTGGTGCACCTGGCGACGCGCACCGATGTGCTGGCCCTGCTGCCCTGCGTGGTCGGGGACGCCCACACCCAGGCCTTGTGCCGGCTACCGACAACCACGCCCCAGCTGCCCATGGCCGATGTGCATGCGATCTGGCTCGGGGGGCGCACCTTGTCGCCGTCGGCGCAGCGGGCGATCGAGCTGGCGAAGCGGCTGGGCGGCGAGGGTGGCGCCAGCGCCTGAAGCGGGGGCCGACCGAGGCGGCAGGCGTTGGTGCCGATCACTTCAAAATCAGTAGCATCCAGTGACCATTCCACGCTGGGATGGCGCCAAAAACGTTCAGAATTTGGCTCTTGAACCCGGTTTCAGTCCGCCTTCACCCGCCCGGAGGTGATTACCGGCTTCCAGCGCGTGATTTCGCCTGCCATGAGCTGGCCGAAGGCCTCGGGTGTGCCGGGCATGGCCACAGCGCCTTCCGCAGCGTGGCGGGCATTCCGCTCGCGGTGCTGGAAACAGGGCCTTCCGGGAGAGTTTCAAGAAAAATTGGTCGTATCCCAGGGCCCTCTCAAATCCCAAGTGCAACACCCCATCTACGAACCGGAGGTATTGCATGAAGGAACATCGAAAATACGAACACCTGAGCTATGAAGAGCGCAGCACCATCGCGTTGGGACTGCAGCAGGGCATGAGCGTGCGCTCCATTGCCCGCGCGCTGGGACGCTCACCCTCCACGATCAGTCGGGAGAGCCGGCGCAACGCGCCGGCAGCCCCCTACAACTGCAAGTTTGCCCATCAGCGCTACCAGCGCAGGCGCCGGTACAGTCGCCCAGCGCCCAAGCTGGCACCTGAGTCTGGCTTGTTCAAGACGGTGTGCGGGCTGCTGCGCAGGCGCTGGTCACCCCAGCAGATTGCCGGCCACCTGTCTACAGTACACGGCAAAGACCAGAGCCAGCGCGTGTCCCACGAAACCATCTACACCTGCATCTATGCCCAGCCCAAGGGGGAGCTGCGCCGCGAGCTCATTGCCTGCCTGCGCATGGCGCGAGCCAAACGCTGGCCACGCTCACGGGGGACGGACCGCCGAGGCGAGATTGCCGACCTGCTGAGCATCCATGTACGACCACCCCAGGTCAACGAGCGTCAGTTTCCCGGTCACTGGGAGGGCGACCTGATCAAGGGTGCGGCCAACCTCAGCGCCGTGGGCTCGCTGGTGGAGCGCAGCAGCCGGCTGCTGATGCTGGTCAAGCTGCCCCATCCGCAGCCAGCTACGGCCGCGCATGTGCTGCAGGCCTTCAGCGACAAGCTGCTGAGCATCGCACAGCCTATGCGCCAGACGCTGACCTATGACCGCGGCAAGGAGATGGCTCACCACCGCCAACTCAGCGAGCGCACGGGCATTGCCGTGTACTTCTGCGATCCGCACAGCCCCTGGCAGCGCGGCACCAACGAAAACACCAATGGCCTGGTGCGCCAGTACTTGCCCAAGGGCACGGATCTGTCCGGCTATAGCCAGCAGCAGCTTGATGCCATTGCCGACGAGATCAACAACCGGCCTCGCAAGACCCTCGGATGGGCCTCCCCCATCGAGGTCTACCGCGCTTACCTGGACAAACTCGCCAACGACCCCATCGCCATCCAGTAAGCTCCTAATGTTGCACTTGGATTAGAGACCGCCCAGGGTGGATAGGTCCTTGGGTGCTACAAAAAAAGGACTTTCCGGACTCAGAAAACCGGGGCGCCCAAGCCGGTGAGCAGCGCCGCCGGTAGCAGCAGCGTCACGCTGCGGTCGCCCAGCTTGAGAAGTCCTTGCCGCCCCGGTTCGCGGAGTATCTTGCCGCTCGGGTAGGGGGAGAGGTTGGCCATTACGGTCAGCTCCGTCCAGGTGGGCCCGCGAGGGCCGCCGCGTGGTGGTCGGGCCGCGGTTGATCCAGGGCGCAGCCGACAGCTTCTTCGGCGGGGGTCTGGAAAGACCAGGGCGGCGGTAACTGCTGCAATCCCCCATTGCACGCCAGGATGGCGGCGCGGAGGCGTGGCGGCGTTGAGCAAAGCCTCGAAGGCCAAGTGGCTCCTGGCGCCCTAGGCCATCGAAAGTCGCGCCTGCGTCGTGGCGCGCACCAGCTCCATCGTGGCCTGCTGGGTCAGCGTGGCCGGTCGCGCCGAACTGGTGGCCAGCGACAGCCGGGTGCGCAGCGGCGGCTGGCCGATGGCGCGCACGGCAAAGGCCGAAGGCTTGACCGAGCTGGCCACCGCGTTGCGCGACAGGATGGCGTGGCCGGCGCCGTCGGCCACCAGGTCCAGGATGGCGGCGACGCCGTCGATCTCCAGCGCAATCGTCGGGCGGCAGCCGATGGCGGCCATCTCCGCTTCCACGTGCATGCGGATGGCGTTCGGCCGGCTGGGGATGACCAGCGGCAGCCGGGCCACCTCTTGGAGCGTGATGGGCGGCGGCGGCGGGTCTTCGGGCAGGCCGGGTGGGCGGGGTTGCACCAGCATCAGGTCCTCGTCGACCAGGGGCGTGGCCTCGATGCCGGTGGCGGGCTGGGCGTTGTACAGCACGGCAATGTCGAGCCGGCCGTTGACCAGCCATTCCTGCATGGTCACCGAGAGGCCTTCGCTGATCGACAGTTGCGCGTCGGGCATCTGCTGGCGGAAGGCGCGCGTCAGCGGCACGGTCAGCACCCGCGCCAGGCTGGGCGGCAGGCCGATGGCGACGCGCCCGGCGAGCGCGCCGCGCACCCGGCCCAGCTCTTCCCGGGCCCGTTCCACCTGATGCAGGATGCCGCGGGCATGCTCCAGCAGCAGCTTGCCGGCCTCGGTGGGCGCTGCGCCGCGGCCGTTGCGCACCAGCAGGTTCTGGCGCAGTTCGACTTCGAGCAGCCGCACCTGGCGGCTGAGCGCGGGCTGTGCGATGTCCAGTGCAATCGAGGCCCGGGTGAAGCTGCCCAGTTCGGCCACACGCACGAAGTATTCAAGCTGCTTGAGGTCCATGCCTGCAGTTTATTCGCATAGCATGGGGATTGATATGCTCGTTTGCTCTAGCTGGTAGAGGTGGCCTTGGCTGGATGTGCCGGGGTGGACTGGCCACAATCGCCCTTCATCAGCCTCAGCCTGCAGAACGCCCATGAAAACCTCGTTGATCATCGATTGCCACGGCCACTACACCACCGCGCCCAAGGCGCTGGAAACCTGGCGCAACCAGCAGATCGCCGGCATTCAGGACCCGGCCCTGATGCCCAGAGCCGCTGACCTGAAGATCAGTGACGACGAACTGCGCGAATCGATCGAGACCAACCAGCTGCGCCTGATGAAGGAGCGTGGCAGCGACCTCACGCTGTTTTCGCCGCGCGCCAGCTTCATGGCGCACCACATCGGCGACTTCAACGTCTCCAGCACCTGGGCGGCGATCTGCAACGAGCTGTGCTTCCGCGTGAGCCAGCTGTTCCCGGACCACTTCGTGCCCGTGGCCATGTTGCCGCAAAGCCCGGGCGTGGATCCGGCCTCCTGCATCCCCGAGCTGGAGAAGTGCGTCAAGGAATACGGCGCGGTCGGCATCAACCTGAACCCGGATCCGTCGGGTGGCCACTGGAACAGCCCGCCACTGACCGACCGCCACTGGTACCCGATCTACGAGAAGATGGTCGAATACGACCTGCCGGCGATGATTCACGTCAGCACCTCGTGCAACGCCTGCTTTCACACCACGGGCGCGCACTACCTGAACGCCGACACCACCGCCTTCATGCAGTGCGTGCAGGGCGATCTGTTCAAGGATTTCCCGACGCTGAAGTTCCTGATCCCGCATGGCGGCGGTGCCGTGCCTTACCACTGGGGTCGCTTCCGTGGCCTGGCGCAGGAGATGAAGAAACCGCTGCTCACCGAGCATGTGCTGAACAACATCTTCTTCGACACCTGCGTCTACCACCAGCCGGGTATCGACCTGCTGAACACGGTGATTCCCGTGAAGAACGTGCTGTTCGCCAGCGAGATGATCGGCGCAGTGCGCGGCATCGACCCGACCACGGGCCACTACTACGACGACACCAAGCGCTACATCGAGGCCTCGACCCTCCTCAGCGCCGAGGACAAGCACCAGATCTATGAAGCCAACACGCGCCGCGTGTTTTCTCGGCTGGATGCGCGGTTGAAGGCCAAGGGGCGGTGATTGGGGGCTTCAGGTGGGGGGTGGGATCGAACATTGGATCGAGGGTGGGATCAGGGTGGCCGGGCGTTTTGCTGCGTGTCCCCCGCCCGCATGGCGGGCTCCTCCTTGACCTTCGCAAAACGCCCGGCCACCCCGATCCTGGGGCGGGCGGGTCGAACTGAAATGAGGGAGATCTCCGCGTTGGCGAGCGGCAGAGTCGGGGTGAGTCCCGCAGCGAAGTCAAGGAGGAGCCCGCTCGCGGGCGGGGGACATGAGCGGAGGGATTCGGCCCGGCTTTGTCGCGGATTCAGGTAACGAAATTTTGGAGACGTGAACATGTACGAACTAGGCGTTGTCTACAGAAACATCCAGCGTGCAGACCGCGCAGCCGCAGACGGCCTGGCCGCGCTGGGCTCGGCCACGGTGCACGAAGCCATGGGCCGTGTCGGCCTGCTCAAGCCCTACATGCGCCCCATCCAGACCGGCGTGCAGGTCTCCGGCACGGCGGTCACGGTGCTGCTGCAGCCGGGTGACAACTGGATGATGCATGTCGCGGCCGAGCAGATCCGGCCCGGCGACGTCGTGGTCGCCGCCGTCACTGCCGAATGCACCGACGGCTACTTCGGCGACCTGCTGGCCACCAGCTTCCAGGCGCGCGGCGCCCGCGCCCTCATCATTGACGCGGGTGTGCGCGACGTGAAGACGCTGAAGGAAATGAACTTCCCGGTCTGGAGCAAGGCGATCAGCAGCAAGGGCACGATCAAAGCGACACTGGGGTCGGTGAACATCCCCATCGTGTGCGCCGGCATGCTGGTCACGCCCGGCGACGTGATCGTGGCCGACGACGACGGCGTGGTCTGCGTGCCCGCCGCGCGTGCGGTGCAGACGCTGGAGGCCGCGATCAAGCGCGAGAGCTTCGAAGGCGAAAAGCGCGCCAAGCTGGCCTCGGGCGTGCTGGGCCTGGACATGTACAAGATGCGCGAGCCGCTGGCGGCCGCGGGACTGAAGTACATCGACTGAACTCCGCTGCCGCGAGCCCATCAGCGAGCCGACCATGAACCTTCTTCGCAGAGTCCTGATTGCAGCGGCCATCGGCTTGCCGCTGCTGGTCGCCGGTTGCGCGGCGACGGCGCCCGCGGTGGACCCCGCGGTCGCCCGGGTCCTGGCACCCACCGGCACCCTGCGCGTGGGGGTGTACCCGGGCAGCCCCACCTCGCTGGTGGTCAATCCGAAGACGGGTGAGAGAGCCGGCGTGGCGATGGAGCTGGGCCAGGCGTTGGGCAGTCGGCTCGGTGTGCCGGTGCAGGTGGTCGAGTTCGGCCGGCTGGCGCTGGTGCTCGACGCGCTGAAGGTGGGCGCGGTGGATTTCACCTTTACCAATGCCACCGAGGCTCGCGCCAAAGACATGGCGTTCACATCGCCCCTGATCCAACTGGAGCTCGGCAATCTGGTGCCGCCCGGATCGGTGATCGCCACCGTGGCCGACGTGGACCGGGCCGCACACCGCGTGGGCGTCACCGAGGGCAGCAGTTCCCAAGGCGTGCTGACGCGAACCTTCAAGCAGGCTGTCGTGGTGCCCGTCGCCTCGATCAAGCTGGGCCAGGAGTTGCTCAGGCAGCGCAAGCTGGACGCCTTTGCGACCAACAAGGGCATCCTGTTCGAAATGGCCGACGATCTGCCCGGTTTCCGCGTGCTCGACGGCCGGTGGGGTCTGGAGAACCTGGCCATCGCCATTCCGAAAGGACGTGAGACCGCGTTGCCCTTCGTCGGCCAGTTCGCGCAGGGCGTGCAGGCCAGCGGTCAGCTGCAAGCCATCATCACCCGGGCCGGCCTGCGTGGCACGGCCCGCCCCGATTGAGTTCCCGCGCGTCCCAACCCCTCAGGAGACATCAGCATGAAGAACGTCCATTTCCTGTCCAGCCGCCGGCTCGGCCTTGCCTGTGTGATGGCGACCCTTGCGGCCGTCCTTCCCCTTCAGGCCTTGTCACAGGTTTACCCGGCCAAGCCCGTCAAGGTGCTGGTCGGCTTCACGGCCGGCGGCGCGGTCGACCTGATTGCCCGCAGCGTCGGCCAGGTGATGCAGGCCAGCCTGGGGCAGCCAATCGTGGTGGAAAACAAGCCCGGCGCTGGCACCAACATTGCGATGAAGGCGCTGATCGACGCGCCGCCCGATGGCTACACGCTGATGCTGACGGCCAACTCCATCGCGGCCAACCCGGCCTTGTACAAGCCGGCGCCGTTCGACCCCGAAAAAGACGTGGCCCCGGTGGCGCTGGTCGGGCGCGTGCCGGTGGTCATCGCGGCGAATGCCGCGTCGCCTTACACCAGCGTGGCCCAGTTGATCCAGGCCGCCAAGGGCAAGCCGAACACCATCGCGTACGGGTCGCCGGGCAATGGTGCCACCCCGCACATGGCCATGGAGTTCTTCACGCGCGCGGCCGGCGTTGACCTGCAACACATTCCCTACAAGGGCGGCAGCCAGGCGATCACCGACGCGATCGGCGGACAGATTCCGCTGGTGGCGGTGAACGCGCTGGAAGTGCTGCCGCACGTCAAGTCCGGCAAGCTGCGCGTGATCGCGGTGCTGAGTCCCAACCGCTCGTCCATCTACCCGGACGTGCCGACCATTGCGGAGTCCGGTTTTCCAGGCTTTGAGGCTTCGGTGTGGTACGGCTTCATTGCGCCTGCGGCCACACCCAAGGCGGTGGTGGAGCGCCTGCATGCCGAGGTCGAAAAAGCCCTGCAAAACCCCGAGGTGCGTGCGCGCCTGGCCAATGCCGGCGGCGAGGTGCTGCCTGGCACCACTGAGCAGTTCGCCGCGCTGATCCGCGCCGAGCGCGTGCGCTACGAGAAATTGGTGCGTGAGGCCAATATCAAGCCCGATTGAATCCCTTCAACTTTTAACTGACCCATGTCCAAACCTGTAAGCGGTGATTTCACCAAGACAACCGGCTGGCTCGACTGGTACACCGGTCCCTCCAGACCCACCTTCAAACTGCCCGCTGGCAGCGTGGACGCCCACTGCCACGTCTTCGGCCCGGGTGCCGAGTTTCCCTACGCGCCCGAGCGCAAGTACACGCCCTGCGACGCCAGCAAGGCGCAGCTGTTCGCGCTGCGCGACCACCTGGGTTTCGCGCGCAACGTCATCGTGCAGGCTACCTGCCACGGCGCCGACAACCGCGCCATGGTCGATGCCTGTCGCTCCAGCGGTGGCAAGGCGCGTGGCGTGGCCACGGTGAAGCGCTCGGTCACCGACGAGGAACTGCAGCAACTGCACGCCGCTGGCGTGCGCGGCGTGCGTTTCAACTTCGTCAAGCGCCTGGTCGACTTCACGCCCAAGGACGAGCTGATGGAGATCGCCGCTCGCATCGCCAAGCTCGGCTGGCACGTGGTGATCTATTTCGAGGCGGTCGACCTGCCTGAGCTGTGGGACTTCTTCACCGCGCTGCCCGCCACCGTGGTGGTGGACCACATGGGCCGACCGGATGTCTCATTGCCCGTGGACGGTCCGCAGTTCGCGTTGTTCGAGAAGTTCATGCGCGAGCACACCAACGTCTGGAGCAAGGTGAGCTGTCCCGAGCGCCTGTCGGTCACCGGCCCCAAGGCGCTGGACGGCCAGCAGAATGCCTACACCGACGTGATCCCGTTCGCGAAACGCATCGTCGAGCAGTTCCCCGACCGCGTGCTCTGGGGCACCGACTGGCCGCATCCCAACCTGAAGGACCACATGCCCGACGATGGCCTGCTGGTGGACTTCATTCCGCACATTGCGCCCACGGCCGAGCTGCAACGCAAGCTGCTGGTGGACAACCCGATGCGTCTCTACTGGCCCGAAGAAGTGAAAGGCTGACCATGGCACTTGATAAACCTTACCAGGACGTCCCTGGGACGATCATCTTCGACGCCGAGCAGAGCCGCAAAGGCTACTGGCTCAACCAGTTCTGCATGAGCCTGATGAAGGCCGCGAACCGCGAGCGCTTCAAGGCCGACGAGCGCGCCTATCTGGATGAGTGGCCGATGACCGACGAGCAGAAGCAGGCCGTGCTCGCGCGCGACCTCAACTGGTGCATGCGCACCGGCGGCAACATCTACTTCCTGGCCAAGATCGGCGCCACCGACGGCAAGAGCTTCCAGCAGATGGCGGGCTCCATGACGGGCATGACCGAGGACGAGTACCGCGCCATGATGGTGGCCGGCGGCCGCAGCGTCGAAGGCAACCGCTACCTCGGCGAGGACGGCGACGCACAACCCCATCGCCAGCCGCAAGGGGCGGCGGGCCAGAAGAAGGGAGCCTGACCATGGCCCGCATCACCGCATCCGTCTACACCTCGCACGTGCCCGCCATCGGCGCGGCCCTGGACCTGGGCAAGACCCAGGAAGCCTACTGGCAGCCGGTCTTCAAGGGCTACGAATTCTCCAAGCAGTGGATGAAGGACAACAAGCCCGACGTCGTGTTCCTGGTCTACAACGACCACGCCACCGCCTTCAGCCTGGAGATGATTCCCACCTTCGCCATCGGCACGGCGGCCGCGTACCAGCCCGCCGACGAGGGCTGGGGTCCGCGGCCGGTGCCCACCGTCATCGGCCATCCGGAGCTTGCTTCGCACATCGCCCAGTCGGTCATCCAGCAGGATTTCGACCTCACCATCGTCAACAAGATGGATGTGGACCACGGCCTCACCGTGCCGCTGTCGCTGATGTGTGGCGAGCTGGACCCCAAGAAGGACGCCTGGCCCTGCCCGGTGATTCCGTTCGCGGTCAATGTGGTGCAGTACCCGGTGCCGTCCGGCCGTCGCTGCTTCATGCTCGGCCAGGCCATCCGCAAGGCGGTGGAGAGCTATGACGACAACCTCAACGTGCACATCTGGGGCACCGGTGGCATGAGCCACCAGCTCCAGGGCGCGCGCGCAGGCCTGATCAACCGCGAGTGGGACAACGCCTGGCTCGACCAGATGATTGCCGACCCGGTGGCCTGTGCCGCCACGCCGCACATCGACTACGTGCGCGAAGCTGGCAGTGAAGGCATCGAACTCGTGATGTGGCTGATCGCCCGCGGCGCCATGTCCGACGTGGTCGATGGCAAGGTGCAGGGCCCGGCGCCCAAGGTGCGCCACCGCTTCTACCATGTGCCCGCGTCGAACACCGCCGTGGGTCACCTGATTCTCGAAAATTCGGCGGCTTGAGTCGCTGAATTTCGCCAAAACGCTTAAGGAACTCTCCATGACCATCAAAGTCGCTCTCGCCGGTGCCGGCGCCTTCGGCATCAAGCACCTGGACGGCATCAAGAACATTCCCGATGTCGAAGTGATCTCGCTGATCAGCCGCGAACTGGACAAGACCCTTGAAGTCGCCGCGAAATACGGCATTCCCCACGTCACCACTGACCTGGCCGACAGCCTGGCTATTCCAGATCTGGACGCCGTGATCCTGTGCACGCCCACGCAGATGCACGCCAGCCAGTCCATTGCCTGCCTCGAAGCGGGCAAGCACGTGCAGGTGGAAATCCCGCTGTGTGATATGTACAAAGACGGCCAGGCCGTGGCCGCGCTGCAGAAGCAGACCGGCAAGGTGGCCATGGTGGGCCACACCCGCCGCTTCAACCCCAGCCACCAGTACGTGCACAAGAAGATCAAGGCGGGTGAGTTCAATATCCAGCAGATGGATGTGCAGACCTACTTCTTCCGCCGAACCAACATGAATGCGCTGGGCCAGCCGCGCAGCTGGACCGACCACCTGCTGTGGCACCACGCCGCCCACACCGTGGACCTGTTCGCCTACCAATGTGGCAGCCCCATCGTGAAGGCCAACGCCATCCAGGGCCCGATCCACCCCGTGCTGGGCATCGCCATGGACATGAGCATCCAGCTCAAGGCCGCCAACGGTGCGATCTGCACCTTGAGCCTGAGCTTCAACAACGACGGCCCGCTGGGAACGTTCTTCCGCTACATCGGCGACACCGCCACCTACATCGCGCGCTACGACGATCTGTTCAACGGCAAGGACGAGAAGATTGACGTCTCCCAGGTGGACGTGTCCATGAACGGCATCGAGCTGCAGGACCGCGAATTCTTCGCCGCCATCCGCGAAGGCCGAGAGCCCAACAGCAGCGTGCACCAGGTGCTGGACTGCTACCGCGTGCTGCACGATCTGGAGCAGCAGCTCGAGGCAGCCTGAACCCGGAAGGGATGGAGAGTGCCGCTTATCATCGGCCCATGCTGATGAATTCATTGCTCGCCTGGTCCCTCGCGGCTTTCAGTCTGTTGCTGCTGGTGGCCTATGAAGGCAGGCTGTACTGGATCGGAAGACACCACCCCGAGCGAACCGCCCGTTACGCCAATGTGCGATTGCGCATGAAATGGGTCACAGCCATGTCATCGCAACCAGGGTTCGAGGTGGTCGCTGTTCAGGCGCTGCGCAACACCCTGATGTCGGCCACCATTTCAGCTTCGACGGCTGCATTGGCCGTGATGGGTTCGGTCACCCTGGCCGGCGGTTCGTTGGCCGGAAAGTTCACGTTGGGCGCGCTGGATGAACAGCTCCACGCGGTCTTGCAGGCGATGCTGGTCATGACCCTGTTTGCCTCTTACGTCTGTTCTGCCATGGCAATGCGCCACTATGGGCATGCAAGCTTCATCATGTCGATGCCGGTGTCGAGCCCGGAGCGCGTGACGTTCACGCCGGCGGCTGTCACCCACGTTCACCGGGCGGGCCTTTTGTACAGCTGGGGTCTGCGCCTGTTCCTCATGGCGGCGCCGCTGGTTGCGGGCATCGTCCACCCTGCTGCCATGCCCGTGGTGACGGTCTTGTTGCTGGTGGCGCTGCATTTTTTTGATCAGCCGGCCCTGCTCGATGTCGAGTGAGCGGCAGACCCAACCGGAGCGCACCATGCCATCAAGACAGCTCGGCCCCTTTACCGTCAGTGCCATCGGCCTGGGCTGCATGAACATCTGCCACGCCTATGGCGCACCCGTGTCCGAGGCCCAGGCCGAGCGGCTGCTGCTGGCCGCGCTGGATGCTGGCGTTTCGCACTTCGACACCGCGGCACTGTACGGTTTCGGTGCGAGCGAAACGATGGTGGGCAAGGTGCTGGGCCCACACCGCGCCAAGTTCACGCTGGCCAGCAAATGCGGCATGCAGGGCGTGGACGTGGCGGGCGACGGCAAGCTGGTGCGGGTGATCGACGGGCGCCCGGACACGCTCAAGACCACCTGCGAGGCGGCCCTGAAGCGCCTGCGCACCGATGTGATCGACCTGTATTACCTGCATCGTTGGGACAAGCAAGTGCCGATCGAAGACAGCGTGGGCGCGCTGGCGGACCTGGTGCGCGCGGGCAAGATCCGCGCGATCGGCCTGTCGGAAGTGTCCGCCGCCACGCTGCGCCGCGCGCACGAGGTGCACCCGATTGCCGCGCTGCAGACCGAGTACTCGCTGTGGACGCGCAACCCCGAAATCGCGGTGCTGCAGGCCTGCCGCGAGCTGGGCGTGAGTTTCGTCGCCTTCAGTCCGGTGGCGCGCGGTTTCCTGTGCGGGCCGCTCGACGTGAACGCCTTTGACGCCAAGGACATCCGCCGCACCATGCCACGTTTCACGCCGGCCAACTACGCCCGAAACCAGGCGCTACTGCCACCGTTCAACGCCATTGCGTCCGAGGTCGGCTGCACGCCCTCGCAACTGGCCATCGCCTGGCTGCTGCACCAGGGCGACGACATTCTGCCGATCCCCGGCACGACCAACGTCGAGCACCTGCTGGACGACCTGGGCGCGGCGAACGTTCGCCTGTCGCCCGAGGTACTTGCTCGACTGGACGCGCTGATCAATCAGAACACCGTGTCCGGCGACCGCTACAGCGATCAGGCCAACCGGGAGGTGGACACCGAGGTGTTTGAGAGGGCCTGAATCCTGGGCCCTGGGGTTTGAATCCGGCTCATAGCGCAGATTCCACCGCCCGCCGCGGTCAGCGAGGTTCAGAGGCGGCAGCGGGGCTGGCTTACGTGGCCTGCGGCGCGGGGAATCCGTTGCGGCCCGGGAACTCGGGGGCCAGCGTGCGTGCGTTGGGCATCTTGAGCCACAGGCGCAGCATGCGCCGACGCAGCGGCTCCTCCTCGTGGTCCTCGAAGCCGTTGCGCGAGTGCAGCACCGCGTAGTTGTTCGCGAACTGCAGATCCCCCGGCTCCAGCATCATGGCCAGGCGGATGCCCGGGTCGTGCATGATCCGGTCGAACAGGTCGAGCGCCTCGATCTCCACGAGTGACAAGGGCACGCCCTTGATCTCGCAACCGAGCTCCAGGTACTGGCGCAGGTAGCGGCAGCTGAGCTTGCCCTCGTGGTAGCTGAAGATCGGCGACAGGCTCGGCTGGGGCTCGCACAGGTGCTCGAAGTAGAACATCCGGTAGTACAGGCCCAGGTACTCGGGGTGGTGCGCCAGGATCTCGTTGTAGATGCGGGCCACGCTCACCAGGCTGCTGAGGCCACCCTGTTTCGCCCGGCGCACGCACAGCAGGCCCACCACGTCCGACGGGTCGGAGTGATAGGGCAGGTACAGGTTGGTCTCGTACACCCGGGTTCGCTTGTCCGTCGGGTCGCCCACGGCCCTGACTTCGCCCAGCAGGTCGCCGCGCGGGTTCTGCCGCACCGGCGTGCCCAGGTGCAGGCCGATGCCGTAATAGACGGCTTTCAACTCGTCGTCGGTGTACCGGTGCACGGGCAGGCCGCGCAGCACTGCGAAGCCCCGGCCGTTTTCCAGTTCATCGGCCAGCGCGGGCAGCAGGCGGCCCAGCGGGCCGATGGGGAAGTCCTCGCGGGTGAAGTCGGGAAAGCGCAAGCCCTTGGCCTTGAGCGCCGCCAGCGCGCTGTCCAGCCCGTCGATGATGTCGGGGGTGAGCGGTCGCAACCAGCTTGTCTCGCTTTCAAGATCGGGGCCGCTCCAGGCGGCAGGCCCGGTGATCGGCTGCTTCAGGATGATGCTCATGGTCGTTTTCTCGTGAGTGGACGTGGGTTCGGTCCGGGTGCTCAGGGACCCGATTGAAGCAACTTAATTGCCACGGCGGAATTGCTAAATTGATCTTGCTATTGCAATAATTGCATCACCATGGCTGCAATGAATTTCGACCTGCTGGTGCTGCGCGCCTTCGTCTGCCTCGCGGGGGAATTGAACTTCGCTCGGGCGGCCACCCGCCTGCACGTGTCCGCACCGCGCCTGACCCGCATGATCCAGGGCCTCGAGGCGGAGGTCGGAACCCGGCTGCTGGCTCGGAACACCCACAGTGTTGCCCTCACCGAGCAAGGGGCCGAGTTCCTGCGCAGCGCGCGGCGCATCGTGGCCGAGGCGGACTGGGTGGGCCGGCGGCTGAACCTGCGCACCGAGGAAGGCGGCACGTTCACCGTGGGCTGCGTGTCAGGGGCGCTCTACGATGCGCTGCCCGCACGGGTGCGGGCCGCACGCCTGGAACTGCCGAACCTGCAGTTCAGGCTGGTGGAGATGACCGAGACCGCGCTGGCGCAGCAGGTGCTGGATGGCACGGTGGACATGGGCTTTACCTATTTCCCGATGCCGGACGACGAACTGGCCAGCCGCGTGGTGTCACGCAATGCGCAGTGGGTGGCGATGGAGAAACAGCACCCGTTGGCCGTGCGAGCGACCCTGGCGCTCGGTGATCTGGCCGGTGAGGTCCTGATCCTTCCTGACGAGTCCCGGTCGCCACGGCTGCACCGCTGGTACCGCGCCTTCCTGGATCCCAAGGGGCGGCGCGACTTTGCCTATGTCAATGCGAACCAGATCAGTGTGGCGCTGGGGCTGTGCGCGGCCGGTGAAGGTCTGTGCGTGTTCCCCGAGCACCTGCGTCGCCTGCGCGCCGACGACCTGCACTTCGCGCCGTTGGCACGCGCACCTCGAACGGAGCTGACGGCGATCTGGCGGCACGACTCGCCCCTCAGGCAGGTGGCCCAGTTTCTGGCGCGGTGGTGAGGTTCACGCCCCGCCGCGAAACAGCGAAAAGCCCCAGGCCGTGAATTTGAACGGCAGGTGGTAATGCTGGCTGGCTTCGGCAATGTGGAAGCGGTAAGGCACGACCTCCAGAAACGCCGGTGAGGGCACCGGAGCACCCTGCGCCCGGTAGAAATCCCCCACCCGAAAGCTGGCCTCGTAGCCCCCCGGGGTGATGGCTTCGCTCATCAGCGCCGGGTGCGCCAGCAGGCCGTTGGCGCCGACGACGCCTTCCGCGAGCACATCATTGAGCGGCTCGCCATCGGCGCCGAGCCGCCGCACGATCACCTGCAGCCCGGCCGCGACACGGCCCGAGGCCACGTCGACGCAATGGATCGATAGACCTCCGCTCATCGTGGGTGCCTCGCGCCGGCTCAGTTCAATTTGGCGCCGGAAGCCTTCACCGCGGGGCCCCACTCGGCCACCTGCTTGGCCACAAAGTCGGCGAACTCGGCCTGCGTCATCTTGTGGGGCGCGATGCCCATGTCGTCCAGGCGCTTGGAAATGTCGGGCCGGACCACGACCTCGTTGACCGCCTTGTGCACTTTCTCCACGACGTCCTTCGGCACGCCAGCCGGTGCGGAGATGCCCAGGAAATTCTCGGCCACGAGCTTCGGAAAGCCGGCCTCGATTACGGTGGGCACGTTCGGGGCCATGGCCATGCGCTGGCGCGAGGTCACCGCGATGCCCACGAGCTTGCCATCCTTGATGAACGGCACGTTCTGCGTCAGCGTGTCCACCGCGAACTGCAGGGTGCCGCCCAGCAGGTCGCTGTGCATGGGTCCAGAGCCCTTGTAAGGCACGTGTTCCATGTTCAGCCCGTATTGCTGCTTGAACATCTCCCCGACGATGTGGCCGATGGAGCCCACGCCGCCCGAGCCGTAGTTGACCGGCTTGGTCTGCGCCTTGATCCAGGCCACCAGCTCCGTCATCGTCTTGGCGGGCACCGACGGGTTCACCACGAACACGTTGGGGACGGAGCCGATGTAGGCGATGTGGGTGAAGCTCTTGATCGGATCGTAGGGCGACTTGTCGAGCATGAAGGGCGAGATGCTGATCGGTGCGGTGTTCGACAGCAGCAGCGTGTAGCCGTCGGCGGGCGCCTTGGCCACTTCATTGGCGCCGATGGTGCTGCCGGCGCCGGGCTTGTTGTCCACGATCACCGGTTGCCCCAGCTTTTCTGCCAGGCCGGGCTGCAGCAGCCGCGCCACGATGTCCGACGAACCTCCCGGCGCAAAGGTCACGATGATCTTGATGGGCTTCTGCGGCCAGGCTTGCGCATGGGCGCTGGTGACGGCCAGCGGCAGCAGCGTGGCGGCGGCGGTGGCCAGGAGAAGGTGGCGTCGAGAGGTCATGGCAGGGTCCTTGAGGCAGTTGAAACGGGGGAGGGCGGGGTTGCAGGGGGGCAGTCGTCGTCATGCACGGCGCGTGCCAGCCGGCCGCGCATCACTTCGCAGACCTGGTTCAGCGCGATCGGCCATTCGGTGTCGGGGTCATGGCGCAGGCGCTCTTCGCCGGCTTGCAGCACGGAGGCCAGCGAGTCGTGCAGGCGCAGCGCCACGATGAAGGGAAAGTCAAAGCGGGCCTGGTAGGCGCGGTTGAGCGCGGCAAGGCGTGCCATGGTCTGGGGGCTCAGGGCCATCAGTCCAAGGCGCGCCTGCTCGGCGCTCGAATCGGGCGTCATGGTGCCGGCCACGGCTTCGCGGCCGGCCAGTTCGGGGTGCGCGCAAAGCAGGGCGATCTTCTCTGGTCGTGTGGCGTCGTGGATGCACTGGCACAGCGTTTCGAACAACGCCGAAAACGACGTGAATGGCGCCTGCACCCAGGCACGCTCCACCACCCAGGGCGAATGCTCCACGACGCCGCCCAGGCGGACCACAAAGCCTGCGTGGTCCAGCGCCTGGAGCACAGCAATCGGCAGTGGATTCGGGCTGATGGCGGTCGTCATGGGAGGCAGTGTGCAAGCAGCTTGCATTGCTGTCCATCGCATAATTAAGCATGTTCCATCCTGTTTCTGGCAACGCATGGCCACCTTGAACTCCCCCCTGCATCCCAAGGCCCTGCGCTATCTGGCGGCTGTGGCCCAGCTCGGGTCGGTGCAGGCGGCCGCCCGCGAGGTGTCGATCTCGGCCTCGGCCATCGACCGCCAGATCCTCATGCTGGAGGAAGACATGGGCGTGCCGCTGTTCGAGCGGCTGCCGCGCGGCATGCGGCTCACGGCAGCCGGGGAGCTGCTGCTGGCGCTGTCGCAGCGCTGGAAGACCGACCTCAACCGCACGCTGTCCGACGTCAAGCAGTTGCAGGGCGTGAGCCAGGGCCAGCTCCGGCTTGCGGCCATGGACAGCCACGTGAACGGCTTTCTGCCTGGCTTCATCCACCGTGTGGCGCAGGAGCACCCCGGCATCGTTCTGGAAGTGGACGTCGTCAGCACCGACGAGGCCGTGCGCTGCCTGACCGAGGGAGCCGTGGACCTGGCCATCGCCTTCAACCTCAAGCCGCAGCGCGAACTGCACCTGGTCTGGACGGCCGACCTGCCGCTGGGCTGCGTGGCAGCCACCGGCCATGCGCTGGCGGCCTCCAGGCAGGTCACGTTCAAGGAGGTCGCCGCCTGGCCGCTGGCGGTGCAAAGCCACGCGCTGGCGATCCGCCGTTACCTGGAGCGCCGTCACAGCTGGCTGCTGCAGGAAGCGCGCCCGCCGCTGGTGACCAATTCATTGCAACTCGTCAAGAGCCTGGTCAAGAGCGGCAGCCATGTCGCGCTAACCTCCGAGCTGGACGCCGGCCCGGAAATCCTGGAGGGCAGCGTGCGCTTCATCCTGCTGAGCGACAAGAACGCCCAGCCCCAGACCATCGGCGTGGCCATCAGCGCGAGCCGCTCCATCCCGCGCATCGGGCGCATCGTGGCCGACCTGCTGGCCGGGCATGTCGAGGCCTATTTGGCCAGCGTGCGACGGGCGGGGCGCTGAAGCGGCCCCGCGGACCGAGGCTGCCGTGCGCCTGGCCCTCAGTGCGCGTGCTGTCCGCCGCAGCAGCGCAGCACGACCCGCCCGCTGATCTGGCCGCGCCGCATGCGCTCGAACACGGCATTCACTTCGGCCAGCGGCCGGGTTTCGGTGATGCAGCGCAGCTGGCCTTCGGCGGCCATCTGAAGCACGGCGCGCATGTCGTCGCGCGTGCCCACGGACGAGGCGATGATGCGCGCCTCGATGCCCACCAGGTTCAGCGCGGGGAAGCTCAGTGGCTCGCTGGGCAGGCCCACCACCGACAGCACGCCGTCGGGACGCAGGCACTTCAGGGCGGTGTCGTAGGCGGCTTTCGCGGCGGACGTGACCACCGCGACGTGCACACCGCCGGCCTTGCGCAGCGCCTTGATGTCGTCGGCGCTGCCCGCGTTCAGGGTTTGCACGGCGCCCAGGTCTTTCGCCAGCGCCAGCTTGGCCGGGTCCAGATCCAGCGCGATCACCTCGGCGCCCCAGGCGCGCGCGATCTGCACGGCCAGATGGCCCAGGCCGCCGACACCAAAAATGGCCACTTTCTGCCCGGCAGTCACACCGGAGCGCTTGAGCGCGCGGTACACCGTCAGCCCGGCGCAGAACAGGGGTGCGGCTTCTTCGGAGCTGAGGTTTCCGGGAATCGGCAGCGCATGGCTGGCGCGCGCGACCATGTAGTCGGCATAGCCGCCGTCCACCATCACGCCGGTGATGACGGCCTTGCGACACAGGTTTTCCATGCCCTCGCGGCAGGCTTCGCAGGTGCCGCAAGTGCTGAAGTTCCAGGCCACGCCGACCCGGTCGCCCACGGCCAGGTGGGTGACGTTGGCGCCGCGCTCCACCACGCGGCCGACCACCTCGTGGCCGGGGATCAGGTTCGCCTTGGTGGCCCCCTTGAGCGCGGGCTGGTCGCCCTCGGCCACGTGCAGGTCCGAGTGGCAGACGCCGCAGACCTCGACCTCGATCAGCACGTCGTCGGGGCCGGGCACCGGGCGCGGCACCTCTTCCACGCTGAGGGTCGGGCCGAATTCATGAAGGACGGCGGCTTGCATGGGATCTCCAATTCAGGGAAGAGGTGGGTGGCTGCCCGATTCTAGGAGCCGCCCTTGGGTCAGCCTGTCGCCAGCGCCACACGCCGGACGCGCTATTTGCGCTGCCAGACGTCGTCTTTCGCCAATCCCGCCGGCTGGGCCAGACGTGCCCACGCGGCGGCATCGTCCTGCAAAGTGGCACGCCACCAGTCGGCGCTGATGGCGGCCACCCTCCCGTGGTGCGCCGCCTGCAGGTCCCGCGTGATCGCCTCGCGCGGCACGATCTCGGCGGCCCGCCCGGTCTGGCCGGCGAAGGTCATGTGGTCCGCGTCCTGCAACACCAGGTGCGCCTTGTTTCCCGGCGGCAGCGCGGCAAAGACGGCCATGCGCCGCTCGGGCGTGGCGCCCACGCCCACCACGTCGTCATCGCGCGTGCCGGTGATCGACAGCAGCGGGCGGTCCAGCCGCTCGAAGGCGCGATGCGCATCGCCCATTACCGGTGCGGTGGGCGAGAACGCGATGAACGCGGCGAGTCGCGGCTCGGTGATCCCTTCGAATCCCGGGTAGCGCTGCCCCGCCATGCCCATCGTCGTATGTGCACCAAACGAATGGCCCGCCATGCCCGCCTGCGTCGGCCACACCTGGCCCCACTGTCCTTGTCCGGCTGCGTGGCGCCGCCCGATCTCGTCCAGCGCAAAGCCCACATCGCGCAGGCGCGCCAGCAGTTGCTGCGGCCCGGCCAGAGAACGCAGCGTGCGCTGGTCGGTGAAGGTGTTCGTGACGCTGCGCACGGCCGCCAGATCGCTGCCAGGGTGCTGCAAGTGCACCACCACGAAACCGGCCGCTGCCCAGGCCTCGCCCCACACCGAGCCGCCTTCGCGCGTGCCGCCCAGTCCGTGCGAGAAGATCACCACCGGCCAGGGTCCGGCGAAACGGGCCGCGTCCGGCCAGCGCAGCCGCACCGGCACGTCGCGCTGGCGCTCGGCGTCGGTCCAGGTTTCGTCCAGCACCGGGCCGCTTGATGGCGGCGTCTGGGCCAGCGCGGGCAGGCCCAGCCCTGGCAGCGCGCCACCCAGCAGGGCGGCAAGGCATTGGCGGCGGGTGTTCATGGCGCGGATTATGGGCAGGCCCCTGTGAACCCAATGTGTCTGGCAGGCCCGCCCTGACATAAACCGAAACAAACCGATACCGCGCCGAGAGGACGCCGCGCGCCATGCCCGGCACCATTCAAATCCTGTTCAACAACTTCTTTGAAGAAGGAAACCCTGAAATGAAACCCTGGATCAAACGCACCCTGTTCGGCCTGTTTGGCGTCTCCCTCCTCGTCGGCGGCCTCACGGCCTGCGGCCATCGCCATGGCTACGGCGCCAACGCGACGCCCGAGCAGGCCGCCGAGTTCCGCAGCAAGATGGTCGATCGCGTGAGCAGCAAGCTCGACCTCGACGCCGCGCAGAAGCAGAAGCTCACCGTGCTGGGTGACAAGCTGCACGAGCAGCGCCTCGCGATGATGGGCGCCAGCAAGGACCCGCGCGCCGACCTCAAGGCGCTGGTGGCCGGCGACAAGTTCGACAAGACCCGCGCCCAGGCCCTGGTCACCGAAAAAACCGCCGCCGTCACTGGCAAGAGCCCCGAAGTCATTGCCGCACTGGCCGACTTCTACGACAGCCTGAACCCCGCCCAGCAGCAGAAGGTGCGCGAGTTCATGGACAAGCGTGGCCGCTGGTACAACCGGGGCTGATTGGCGCAGCGGGTGCAGAGCGCGAGACCGACGTGCATGAATGACAGAATCGCGCCATGCCCCGCATCCTGCTGATCGACGACGACGCCCAGCTCGGCCCCCCGCTGGCAGCCTACTTCCAGCGCTTCGACCTGACGCTGGAGCAGGCTCTGCGCCCCAGCGCGGGTCTGGCCCGGCTGGCACAGGGCGGGTTCGACGCCGCCATCCTCGACGTCATGCTGCCCGAGATGGACGGCTTCGAGCTGTGCCGCACCATCCGCCGCAGCAGCGACATCCCGCTCATCATGCTCACCGCCCGCGGCGAGGTGATGGACCGCGTGGTGGGCCTGGAGCTGGGCGCCGACGACTACGTGCCCAAGCCCTTCGAGCCGCGCGAGCTCGTCGCCCGCGTGCAGACCGTGCTGCGCCGGCGCACCGCCACGGCACCCGCTGCCGCCCGGCTGGAGTTCGACGGCCTCACCGTGGACCCCGCCACCCGCAGCGTGATGCGCCTGGGCCAGCCGCTGGAGCTGACCGGCACCGAGTTCGACCTGCTGCACCTGCTGGCGCGCGAGCCCGGCAAGGTCTTCAGCCGCGACGACATCCTGAACCACCTGCGCGGCCACGAGGCCGAGCTGTTCACCCGCGCGGTGGACATTGTGGTCAGCCGCCTCCGCAAGAAGCTGGAGCCGCTGGACGCCATCAAGACCTTGCGCAACGCCGGCTACTCGCTGGCGTTAGGCCGCGCTCAACCCGTCGCTGAACCCAAGACGCCATGAGCAGCCCCGCGCAGACGCTTACCCAAGCCCGTTGGCACCGCCGTGCAAGGCATGCACTGGCGCATTCGCTGCGCGTGCGCCTGGTCGCGCTGTTCCTGCTGCTGGCGCTGGCCATGGCCGCAACCTTCCTGTTCGGCATGCAAAAGGCCTTCAGCATCGGCTGGCGCGACGCGGCCCGCCCGCTGGTGGTGGATTACGTGGACCGGCTGGCCGCAGAGATCGGCAGCCCGCCCCGCATCGAGCGCGCCCAGGCCCTGGTGCAGCGACTGCCGGTGGCCGTGCGCATCAGCGGCCCGCAGGTCAACTGGCGCAGCCACCCCAGCACGCCGGAGCAGGAGCGTCGCTGGAACGACGCCAACCGCTGGAAGGGCGAAGAGCCCCGCCTGCTGGAGCGCACCACCGCCGACGGCCACCGCATCCACTTCTCGCTCAACGTGCAGGTCTGGCAAGACCAGCCCCGCGTGATCGGCTGGGCCACGCTGGCCGTGCTGCTGTTGCTCACCGGGCTGGCCTACCTGCGCGTGCGCCGCCTGCTGCGCCCGCTGGACGACATCCGTGCAGGCGCCTTGCGCTTCGGCGCGGGCGACTTTGCGCAACCGATCCCCGTGCGCCACCCGGCCCGGCCCGATGAATTGGGCGAGCTGGCTGCCACCATCAACACCATGGGTGGCGACATCCGCCAGATGCTCGACGCCAAGCGCGCCTTGCTGCTGGCCATCAGCCACGAACTGCGCAGCCCGCTGACCCGCGCCCGCCTGAACACCGAGCTGCTGCCCGAAACCCCCGATGTGCTGCCCGCGCGCGACGCCCTGCTGCGCGACCTGGGCGACATGCGCGACCTGATCACCGACCTGCTGGAGAGCGAGCGCCTGGCCAGCCCGCACGCCGCGCTGCACCGCGAGCCGGTGGACCTGGCCGCCCTGGCCGGCGAGGTCGTCGCCAGCCTGGAAGGTGCCCCTGCCGTGCAGCTGAGGGCGGCCAGCGACCTGCCCACGCTGGCGCTGGACCGCACCCGCATGCGCCTGCTGCTGCGCAACCTGCTCGACAACGCGTTGCGCCACAGCGTGGACGCGCCGCACCCGCCCGAAATTGACCTGCGCGCCGAAGGCAGTGGCCTGCGCATCACGGTGCGTGACCACGGCCCCGGCGTGCCTGACGACCAGTTGCCCCATCTGGCCCAGCCCTTCTACCGGCCCGATGCCGCCCGCGAGCGCGCCACCGGTGGCGTGGGCTTGGGGCTGTACCTGTGCAAGCTGGTGGCGCAGGCGCATGGCGGCACGTTCACCGTGCGCAATGCGCTGCCTGGGCTGGAAGTCGTGGTGACGCTGCCGGGCGGCTGAGTATTCTCCGGCGATTGCCCGTTGGATGGCTGGTCGCGGCGGTAGTGTGCGAATGATTCAAAATCAGGAGCAAAAGATGACCTTTCGGCGCTGGGATGAAGCCGATTTTGTTCACAATCGGACCTGATCAGCCTTCTTGAATCGTTTCTTATCGCCCGGACATACCATGTCAACTCCCTCCCGCTCTTTGAGCCTGGCCGGCGCCAGCAATTTCCGCGACCTCGGCGGTTACATCGGCCACGACGGCCGGCCGGTGCGCTGGCGCACGCTGTTCCGTTCCGACCATCTCGCCGCGCTGACGCCCGATGACCAGGCCGAGCTGGCCCGGCTGGGCCTGGCACGGGCCTTCGACTTTCGCGGCGTGCACGAGCGCGCTGCCGGTGCGTACGAGATACCTGGTGTGACGCTGCATGCGCTGCCGATCGAGCCCACCGTGGTGCAGCGCATGAAGGACCTGCTGGTGGCCGGGCGCGCGCTCACGCCGCAGCAGACGGTGGTGTTGATGCAGGAGACCTACCGCGCCTTCGTCAACGACAACGCCGCCGCGTTTGCCGCCTTGTTCGAGCATCTGCTGGCCAGCGATGCGCCGCTGGTGTTCCACTGCACCGCCGGCAAGGACCGCACCGGCTTTGCCGCCGCGCTGATCCTGCTGGCGCTGGGCGTGCCGCGCCCGGTGGTGATGCAGGACTACCTGCTGACCAACGAGCTGCTGCGCATGGACAGTGCCCCGGCCTACGGCATTCCGCCCGAGGTGATGCAGGTGCTGTGGCGGGTGCAGGCCGAGTTTCTCGACGCCGCCCTGCACGCCGTGGATACCGACCACGGCGGCGTCGACGCCTACCTGCAGCGCGAACTGGGCCTGAGCCCTGTCGCCCTGCGCCAGCTCGGCACGCTGTATCTGCAGCGCTGAGGCGCCGGGGCCCTTTCGGGCCTTGACCTGCCTCAATGAAACCTGGAGACCTTCGGTTCACGATGGCAGCAGCGGGGCGCCATCCCGCCCCACGCGGAGGCATCATGCAACACCCCCGAACCCTGAAAGCTCTCGCGCTGGCGCTGGCGTTGGGCTTGCCCATGCAGGCGCGCGCGCAGGCGCCATTTTTCGTGCCGATCCCGGCGTCCATTCTGGTGGGGCCGCTGGTGATGCTGCTGATTCCGCTGGGCATGGAACTCTCCAAGTCCGATGAAAAGAGGGTTCAGGAGCTGGAGGCCCGGGGGGACTGGGCTTCCGTCGTCGCGATGGCCACGCAACACCTCGGCGCGAAGCCGGGCGACCTCTACTGGCTGGAGTTGCGCGGACGTGCGCTGCAGCGCCAGATGGGCTGCGCCGCAGCCCTGCCGGACCTGCGTCAGGCCTTTGACGGCAGGCTGGCGCAGGCGCCGTTGCAGCCGGAGCCGACGTTTGCCGCGGGGCTGTCGCTGGGCCTGTGCGAGATGGCCGTGTGGGACTTGAATGCCGCAGCGGCCACGATGGTCCGACTGTCCCCGTTGGCGCCCCAGGGCTGGGAGCCCATCTACAACCTCGGCGTGATCCGCGCCTTGCAGGGTGACCTGGACGGCGCCCGCGCTGCCGAGGCCGCGCTGCGGCCGCGCAACGCCGAGATGGCCGATGCCCTGCTGGCTCGATACATCGTTCCGGGGTCGGCCTCCCCCGCGCCGGACACTGCGGCTGGCCTTTCGGCGCAAGCCCTCCCTGAGCGCCTGCCGCCTGCGCTGGCAGAACAGGCGCTGGCCATCGGCAACCGGATGCTGGTGCTGCCGCAGGGTCGCTGGTTTGGCACGGCTGCGTCCAGCCGCACGGTGTTGGGCGGGCACATTCGCGTTGCGCCGGTCAAGATCGATCGGGTTGAGCTGACGACCCTGGGCGCCTTCGAGGTGACCGGTGCGGGGCGGCTGGCGGCGGCGGTGGCATTCACCGCCAACAAGAAGCAGGCCTTCGGCATCTCGTACTGGAACGTTGACGACCCGTGCGCCTCGCGCGACGGCGTCTACGTGGAGCGTTTCAACAGCCCCTTCGACCAGCCCGAGTGCCTGCGCCTGCGCGTGCTCACGCCGGCCATGATGCGCGCCGTCGCGGACCTGCAGCCGGTGCTGCAGGCAGCCGAGGCTGCCGGGGCAACATTGCCGGCGGCCGCCTACGAAGTGCAATACGCCCGCCACGGGCTGGACTGGGTGGTCACGTCCACCTGGCTGGTGCCGACGCATCGTCTGGCCGGCGACCTGGCGGCCGTGCAGTGGGGCCACGCGCTGGCCAATGCCTTGCGCCCGCTGGCCCGGTGGCCGCAGCCGCAGACCGTCGCTGCGCCGCCGCTGGGGCCCATGCCCTGAGCCGGGCTCAGGCGTTTACACCGGAACGGTGTAGTTCAGGGTCATGCGCCCGCCATCGACTACAACGATCTCGCCGGTGATGTAGCTGGCCGCATCGCTGGCCAGATAGGCCACCGTGTCGGCGATCTCCGTCGGCTCGCCCAGACGCTTCATGGGCGTGCGCATCATGATCTTTGCCTTGGCCTCGTCGCTGGTCAGCACGGCCTTGGCGGCCAGCTCGGTGGAGATGGTGCCGGGCGCCACGGCGTTCACGCGCACGCCCTTGTCGGCCAGCGCCAGCGCCATCACGCGGGTGAGCTGGTTGATCCCGCCCTTGCTGACGTTGTAGCTGGCGATGGTGGGAATGGCCAGCGTGCCGTTGACCGAGCTCATGTTGACGATGCTCCCGCCGCCGGTCTTGACCATCTCGCGCGCCACGGCCTGGCCCACGAGGAACGAGCCCTTGACGTTGACGCGGATCACCGCATCGAAATCGGCCTCGGTCACGTCCAGAAAATCCGCCGCCTTGAAGATGCCGGCGTTGTTCACCAGCACATCGATGCGGCCGTGCGCGGCCAGGGTGCGCGCGATCAGCGCGTCCACGTCGGGCTTGTGGCCGACGTCGCAATGCACGTAGATCCCGCCGAGTTCGCCCGCCAGGGCCTGGCCCGGCGCGTCGGCCAGATCGGCCAGCACCACGCGGGCGCCTTCGCGCGCGAAGCGGCGGGCGCAGGCCTCGCCGATGCCCTGGGCGCCGCCGGTGATGATGACGACGCGGCCGTCGTGGCCGAAGTGGACCTTGCTGGAATCGGGTGGGGTCATGGTGAAGTGTCCTGGATGAAGTGAAGCGGGTATCGGTTCAGCGCACGGGCGCCGGCAGCGCCGATTCTGGCGCAATCAGCAGCGTCGCCAGGGTCGCATGCCCCTGCTGACGCGCCAGGTCGGCGGCGGTGCGGCCGGCGGCGTCGGTTTTCGCGCGGTCGGCGCCGGCGGCCAGCAGCAGGCGGACCACGGCTTCGTCGCCGCGGCGGGCGGCGAGCATCAGAGCGGTCTGGCCCGCAGGGTCGGTCGCATTCAACGCCGCGCCCTCCTTCAGGGCCTGGCGCGCGGCTTCCAGCGATCCGGACAGCGCTGCGGTCAGCAGCCGCTGGCTGGCGGGCGAGAGGCTTGTCGCCGGACCGGCGGTGCTGGTTGTCACGGCGCGCTCTTGTGCGGCCGCCGGCATCGGCGCCAGGCGCGCGCGCGATTCAGCCGGGCTGGCATCCAGTGCCCTGGCGGGGGCCGTTGAAGGCGCCGGCGCAGCAGCTCCCAACGACGCGGCGGGTGGCGTTGCAGGAACTGGAGCGGCGGCCGGTGCCGGTTCGGCGATGGGGGCCGTCGCGGGCGGCGCGGCTTTCAGGGCGCGGTTCGTCGGGCCCGTGCCCTCGGTTGCGGGGGGGGCGCGGTCGGCAAGCGAGCCGGCGTCTTTGGAAACCCCAGCCACCACGTTGCCGCTTTCGCCGGTCAGGGTTGCCGGGACAGCGCTTTTTCCGGGCGAGGAGGGGGCAGCGGGCCGGGCCTGCACGGCGGGCGCGCGCTGCGGCTCTGCGGCACCTGGGCCCATCGGCGTCGGGGTGTTGCGAAGGACAGACGTGGGCGCGGGTTCAGGCAAGGGCGCCGGTGCGGATGCGGTATCGGCGGACTCGGCCTTGCCCGGTCGCGAGGGCAAGGCCGGTGGCGCAAGCGCAGGTCCGCCCGAAGTGAGTTCGCGCTCGTCCGGCGTGCCGCGTTCGAACTGCAGGAACAACAAGGTCGCCAGGCCCAACACGGCCACGCTGGCGACGGCGCGCAGGCGCCAGGAGCTGTCGTTGGCGGCGTGGCGGCCGTTGTTCGTTGCCTGCTTCGGACTTTTCGAGCTTTTTTGGTCAGATCCCGGCGTCAATGGGTTATTGTTTGCTATCCATTCAGGAGTTTTGTCGGGCGACGATTCTGCGTCGCCTGTGCTCGAGGCGCTTCGCGCGGCGGCTGCGCGTGCCTGTGCCAGCACGGTCTCTCGCAGCGCGGGCGACGGGCGGGCCGGGTCCTGCGCGCTGGCTTCGTGATAGCGCCGGACCAGCTCATCGGTGGCCTCGTGGCGCGGCAGGGGGGTGTCGGGGCGGTTCACAGCAAGCCCTCCAGGGTCTGGCGCAGCGTGGCGCGGGCGTAGCGCAGCCGGCTCTTGGCGGTTTCGACGGGCACACCAGTGGTGGCGGCGATGTCGGCGACGGTCAGGGCGCCCTCGGCCTGTAGCAGGAAGGCATCGCGCTGCACGGCGGGCAGGGCCGCCAGCACATCCAGCAGGGCCTGCGCCTGCTCGCGTGATTGCAGCTGGCGCAGCGGGCCGAAGCCGGAGTCCGCGGCCAGCGTGTCGGCCAGGCTGGCGCCGTCCTCGGTCGCGGCATCCAGGCTGGCGTGGGGGTGGTGGGTGCGGAAGTGATCGACCATGCGGTGGTGCGCCAGTGTGAACAGCCAGGTGCGAAAGCGCGCGCGGGGCTGGTAGTGAGGGGCCTGGCGCACGATGCTGAACCACACGTCCTGCACCAGTTCGTCGGCCAACGCCGCGTCGTGCACGCTGCGCAGCACGTAGCGCCACACCGCCGGCAGGTTACGGTCGTAGAGGGTCTCGAAGGCGCGCGCGTCACCGGCTGCAAAGGCTTGCATGAGCATCTCGTCGGTGGGCGCGACCTCCGTGTCCATCGTCGGGATTATCCCGGCGGCGCCCGCCGGGGCGGGCGGGTGCACACGAGAAGATCCTCAACGGTAGACGGGCGGGTCGGGCACGTAGCGCGACAGGGGCGCGTCCGGGAAGGGGTTGGCTTGCCGCTGGGGCGCCGCGCCGGGGATCACGCCCAGGGCAACGAGGTTTTCGACGCTGTCGTACCGGATGCGGATCAGCTCGTCGGGTCGGTGGCTGCGGCGCTCGAACGTGGTGTGGGCGACGCGCGAGCTCTCGCGCTCGCCATGGCCCGTGCCCAGGCGCGCGGCCGGAGCCGCGCGGGCGACGGCCTCGTCACGGCTGCGCGCGCCGGCGCCTTGCGGACTTTCGGCCCGGGATTCGGCGGCAGCAGGGCCAGGCGCCGGGGCCGCTTTGGCCGTGGCCGCGGCCGCCGATCCGGCCAGCGTCGACCGCTCCTGGGCCGCAGCCGATTCGTTGGCATCGGGCAGCGCCCTGCCCGGCGGGTACGGCACCGAGACCGGCGGCGGTGGGGGCAGCTTCTCCCGGAACACGGCGACCCCGATCACCCCGACATGGTCAGGGCGGCCGGTGCGCGCTGCGTAGGAGGCCTGCGAGGCGGCGAAGTGGAAGGCCGCAACTTCGGCGTCGCTCTTGCGCCAACCAGAGATGTCGAAGGATTGCCAGGGCGAGAGCACATAGCCGGTCTGCTCCCACGAGGCGGTTTCCCCCGATACGACGTTGACGCCGTCCACCGAGATCACGCCGAGCACGCGCTCGCCGCTGGCGTTGCGCACGGAGACGGCGTAGCGCCCGCCGGGGCGTCCGGCGACCCAGTAGTCGCCCCGGTGGCGGTAGACAGGCAGGGTCGCGCCGCTGTCGCGGTCGATGACGTTGATGTCGGTCAGCCGACCGACGGCATGCGCGGGGGGGGTGCCAAGAAAGGCCAGCGCAGCCAGAGCGGACAAGGCCAGGTGGGCGGTGCGGTAGGCGAGGGGTTTCATGAAAGCTCCTTCTGAAGGTTGAGGTGCTGACTGAAACGAACGGTGGGTGCGGATGGGGTCAATTCGCCGAGCGAAATCGGTAACGGGTTGTAAATCGTTGCGCTGACGATCTGGTAAAACCGGCGTCAGGGGCAAGAACCAGTGCCCGACGATCCACGCGGGGACCTTGTTCCGCCCCCAACCCTCCAACTGCCATGACCATATTCACCAAGACCGTGTTGTTCACCGATGCCGACGGCCGCGCGAAATTTCGCGAAGAAACTCTGGCGCTGAGCGAGGGCACGCCGCAGGCCGCGCTGTCCCCGCTGATGGCCTCCGGTGGCTACCAGCTTCGACAGAGCCCGGTGGGTTTTCGCAGCAGCTTTCATTGCACCGGCAGTCCGCAATGGCTGATCGTGCTGCGTGGGCAGATGGAGATCGGGCTGCAGGACGGCAGCTCGCGGGTGTTCGGCCCGGGGGATCATTTCTATTCGGCCGACACGCTGCCCGAGGGCGCCACCTTCGATCCGGCGGTGCATGGCCACTGGAGCCGTCAGGTCGGGCCGGAGCCGCTGGTGACGCTGTTCGTGCGGGGCTGAGGGCCGCGGCTCAGGCCTGCTGAAGTTGCCCCGACAGCAGGATGCGCGTGCCAGGGTCCGCCGCCTTGACGGCGCGGATCAGGCCCGTGGCCACGTCGGCGGCGGCAATCGCGCGCAGGTTGGCGGGGGTGACGGGCCGAAACAGGGCCATGACAGCCAAGCCGATGCGCTCCCCGGAGCGGATCGGCTGATCCAGGGACTCGCGGTCGCCCGCCAGCATTGACGGGCGGGCAATCACGACCGAGTCGTAGCCCAGGGCGGACACGGCCTGTTCCATCTCGCCCTTGACCCGGTTGTAGAACACGGCCGAGCGGGCGCTGGCCCCCATGGCGCTGACCACTCCCAGATGCGTAGCGCCAGATGACCGCGCGGCGCTGGCTACGGCCACCACAGCGTCAAAATCGATGGCGCGAAAGGCTTGCTGGCTGCCTGCCACCTTGATCGTGGTGCCCAGCGCAATGAAAACGTCGTCGACCTTGGGCAGCCGGGGCAGGGCTGCAAAGTCGACGACGTGGGAGTGAAGCTTGGGGTGGCGCTGGGCCAGGGCCCGGCGGCCCACGCAGTGAACCGCCGAATAGGCTTTATCGGCCAGAAGAGCGCGGAGGATTTCCCGACCCACGAGACCCGAAGCCCCCGCCACCAGAGCGGTTCTGCCCGCCGCCGAAGCCGCGGCCGCCGCCGTTGCGCCCGCCGCGTCCGCGGTCGGCCATGCTGTCGATGCTGGTTCGCATCGGGTCGGGTTGGCCGGAGGCGTCCTGGCGGGGTCTGCGCGTGTCATGGCGCAAATTGTGCAGGTTGGTGCGCAGCGGGTCCACGTTGCGGGGGATTTCATCGCCGAAATCCGCACGTTCGCGGCGCTCGGCCGGCGGGCGCTGGCCTTGGGCCGGGTTGCCGCGACCGGCGTTCACGCCGCCGTGGCGCTGGCCATGCGGGGCGTGGGCGGGCTTGGGCGTGCCACCTTGGCGCTCGCCGGATCGACCGCCACCCGACGGATTGCCGCCGCGGCCACCAGGCGCCGCCTTGCCTTCGCGCATGCGCTGCATCATTTCGGTGCGCGCCGCCTTGGCCGCGGCCTGCATCACGTCGCGGCTGGGCGGCTTGCCCGCGCCGCCCCAGATGGTCTGGCGGCCCATGGCAATGGGTTCGGCCTTTTCACCCGGCTCCGGCCCGAAGCCTTCGACGTGCTCGACGGCGATCTGCTGCTTGGTAAAGCGTTCGATGTCCATCATGAAGCCTTCCTCGTCCAGGCAGACCAGGCTGACGGCCTGGCCGTCGGCGCCGGCGCGGCCGGTGCGGCCGATACGGTGCACATAGTCTTCGCTGACGTTGGGGATCTCATAGTTCACCACATGCGGCAGGTCTTCGATGTCGATGCCGCGGGCCGCGATGTCGGTGGCCACGAGCGCGCGGATGTCGCCGCTCTTGAAGCCGGCCAGGGCCTGGGTGCGCGCGGACTGGCTCTTGTTGCCGTGCAGGGCCATGGCCTGGATGCCGTTCTTGGTCAGGAACTCGGCCACGTTGTTGGCGCCGAACTTGGTGCGGGTGAACACCAGCACCTGGCTCCAGTTGTGCTTCTGGATGATGTGCGCCAGCAGCGCCTTCTTCTTGCCGCGGCCCACCGGATGGATGATCTGGGTGATGCGCTGCACCGTGGTGTTGCGCGGCGTGACCTGGATGCTTTGCGGGTTCTTCAGCAGGCCCGAGGCGAGTTCGCGGATCTCGTCGCTGAAGGTGGCGGAGAACAGCAGGCTCTGCTTGTCGCGCGGCACCAGGGACAGGACCTTCTTCACGTCATGGATGAAGCCCATGTCGAGCATGCGGTCGGCCTCGTCGAGCACCAGGATCTGCACGCTGGAAAGATCCAGAAAGCCCTGTTGCTGCAGGTCGAGCAGTCGCCCGGGCGTGGCCACCAGAATGTCGACGCCGCGTTTGAGCTTGCTGATCTGCGGGTTCATGCCGACGCCGCCGAACACCACGGTGGACGTCAGGGCGACGTGCTTGCCGTAGTCCTGCACCGATTCCTCGACCTGGGCGGCGAGTTCGCGGGTGGGGGTCAGTACTAGCGCGCGAATGGCCGTGCCGCCGAACTTGTTCTTGCCGGCTTCGCCGCGCCCGAGGATGTCGAGCATGGGCAGCACGAAGGCAGCGGTCTTGCCGGTGCCGGTCTGCGCGCCGGCCAGCAGGTCGTGCCCTTCGAGCACCGCCGGAATGGCCTGGGCCTGGATGGGGGTGGGGATTTCGTAGCCTTGCTCGTGCACGGCTTTCAGAATGGCCGGAGCCAGTTTCAGATCGTCAAAGTTCATGTGGAGGCGCCCGTCCTGGGCGCATGGAGCATCGGCCTGTTCCGTCGTGAAGGTTCACGGCCGGGCCAGTCAAAGGCAGATGAAATACAAGGTCGGGAGCCCGAAAGGAGCTTTCTTCGTCCCCAGCAGCATGCTGACGTTGCAGGCAACTGGGTCCTGCAACAAGCCGTATTGTCGCATGCGCGGATAATCCACGCTTTTGCGCTGCATGCGCCGTCTTTCCCAAGGGTTCCCCGTACTATGGCTCAATACGTTTTCACCATGAATCGCGTCGGCAAGATCGTGCCGCCGAAGCGACAGATCCTCAAGGACATCTCCCTCAGCTTCTTCCCCGGCGCCAAGATCGGCGTGCTCGGTCTCAACGGATCAGGCAAGTCCACGCTGCTCAAGATCATGGCCGGATTGGACAAGGAGATCGAGGGCGAAGCCATCCCCATGCCGGGCCTGAAGATCGGATACCTGCCGCAGGAGCCCAAGATGGATCCGGACCAGACCGTGCGGGAGGCCGTTGAAAGTGGCATGGGAGAGGTCAAGGCGGCGCAGCAGCGCCTGGACGAGGTCTACGCGGCTTACGCCGAGGAAGATGCCGATTTCGAAGCGCTGGCGGCCGAACAGGCCAAGCTGGAGGCCATCATTGCCACCGCGGGAGACGCCTCCGAACACCAGCTGGAAATTGCCGCCGATGCGCTGCGCCTGCCGCCCGACCAACCACCTGGACGCCGAATCGGTGGACTGGCTGGAGCAGTTTCTTGCCCGCTTTTCCGGCACCGTGGTGGCCATCACCCACGACCGTTACTTCCTGGACAACGCCGCCGAGTGGATTCTCGAACTCGACCGGGGCTCCGGCATTCCCTACAAGGGCAACTACAGCACCTGGCTGGAGCAGAAAGAGGCGCGCCTGGAGCAGGAAAACCGCAGCGAGGATGCGCGGACCAAGGCGATGAAGAAGGAGCTCGAGTGGGTGCGACAGAACCCCAAGGGCCGCCAGGCCAAGAGCAAGGCGCGTCTGGCGCGTTTCGAAGAGCTCAGCGACTATGACTACCAGAAGCGCAACGAGACCCAGGAAATATTCATTCCCGTCGCCGAGCGCCTGGGCAACCAGGTGTTCGAGTTCCACAATGTGACCAAGTCGTTCGGCGACCGGGTGCTGATCGACAACCTGTCCTTCACCGTCCCGGCGGGCGCCATCGTCGGCATCATCGGCCCCAACGGGGCCGGCAAGTCGACACTGTTCAAGCTGATTGCCGGCAAGGAGAAACCGGACAGCGGCGAGGTCATCATCGGCTCCACCGTCAAGATGGCCTTTGTGGACCAGCATCGCGACGATCTGTCGAATGAGAAGACCGTCTGGGAAGACGTCTCCGGCGGGCTCGACATCCTGACCGTGGGCAAGTTCCAGATGGCCAGCCGCGCCTACTGTGGCCGCTTCAACTTCAACGGCGGCGACCAGCAGAAGAAGGTCGGCACACTGTCCGGCGGCGAGCGCGGCCGCCTGCACCTGGCGAAAACGCTGATCGCCGGCGGCAACGTGTTGCTGCTGGATGAGCCTTCCAACGATCTGGATGTGGAAACCCTGCGCGCGCTGGAAGATGCGCTGCTCGAATTTGCCGGCTCGATCATGGTGATCAGCCATGACCGCTGGTTCCTGGACCGCATTGCGACGCACATCCTGGCCGCCGAAGGCGACAGCCAGTGGGTGTTCTTCAATGGCAACTACCAGGAGTACGAGGCCGACAAGAAACGGCGCCTGGGCGAGGAAGGCGCCAAGCCCAAGCGCATGCGCTTCAAGGCACTGAAGTAAAAACCTTTCGCAAGCACCGGATTTCCTGCAATACTTGCGGCCATGAAACCCGGAGTCAAACGGAGGATCGGGATTGCAGACACCCACGGCAACCGCCGGGTGACGGTGTCTGCGTGCCTGGAGCTTGTGCTGTCCCAGGTGCCCAGCCTGATGGACCAGGTGCTGGACGGGCTGCGCCTTGCAGCGGGTCTGGACCCGCACAAATCGGCGGGCCGGGGCGGGTTTCGGCCGGAACTGAAGCCAGTCATCCAGCAACTGCTGGACCAGCGCGATTCACTGCGAAACGCCTTCTCGGGCCAGGTGCGCATCCTGTCCTACGGCGGGGTGTCCGACCCCGGCAGCCGGCCTCTGGTCCGGTTCGAGGACATCCAGCTGCTGGATGTCCACCAGCTGGATCAGAGCATCGAATTGGCCCGGGTCCAGCAAGAGCTGGACTTCACCGCCGGCGAGGCGCTGCCTCGCCTGAACGCGCTCATGAGCACGGTCATGGGCTGGATCAACGTTCAACCCAACATCAATCCACTGCGTCCGGAGCTTTTCGCCAAGGCGCTGCGAGACACCATGGCGGCACATATCTCGATTGCCGAGATCCGCAGTGAAATCCTGGCGTCGGCGGCGGGCCGGCTTGGGGTGGGTTTGCGGCAGGTCTACCGGGAGATTACAGAGTGGCTCCTGTCGCATGGGGTCGAGCCCGCAGGCACGACGCCGCCGACCTTGGCCGGCGCGGCGGCGACTCGCAATACCGAAAAGAGCAACGAAACCACGCGGGCTGTGATCACTTTGGAACGCCTGAGGCGGCTGCTTTCAGCGGACATGGGTGACGTGGCCAGCCTCAGCGGTCGCCCCGGCGGCGACTTCCTTCACACGATCCCGGCTTCGCTGACCGCGCTGCAGGATATGAAGCAGGTCGAGGCGATGATCCAGCGACTGGAGTTGCGCAAAAAGCAGCAGAGTGCTTCTTCGGGCAATGCCGCTGCTCAGCACGTGGACTTGAGCCTTCGCGGCCCGATGGACGGCCGACAACTTGGACAGCAGATCGGCGAGGAAGTGACCCGGATGATGCTGGACAACCTGACCCAGGACGAGCGTCTGCTGGGCCAGGTCCGCTCGGCCTTGCAGGGCCTGTCGGGCTCACTGCTGGAACTCGCCAGATCCGATGTGCGATTCTTCAGCGACCACCGCCACCCGGCGCGCCAGTTTCTCGATCGCGTGACCGACCGCAGTCTGGCTTACACAACGGAAGATGAACCGGGTTATGCCCGCTTTGTTGAGTCGATCAATGGTGCCGTGCAGACGATCAATGCGTCGACGGAACTCCGGGCGGTGGCCTTCGCTCTGGAGATGGAAAAGCTCTTGTCCGTCTGGCAGCAGGACGACAAGGCGCAACTGGCTCTGCGCGAGGAAACGGCTCGTGCATTGCTGCATGTCGAACAACGCAACCTGCTCGCGCAGCGCCTGGTCGACCAATGGCTGGGTCGCATGAAGGAACAGCCCGTACCCCTTCTGGTGCGCAGTTTTCTGGTGGGGCCTTGGGCGCAGGTCGTCGCGGAGTCACAGCTGAACTGCACGCGCGGCAGCACGGATCCGCAGGGGTATCTGGCTGTGGTTGACGAACTGATCTGGAGCGTGCAGCCCTGGCAGGCAAGGCGCAATCCGGTCCGTCTGGTCGAGATGATCCCGGCGATGCTGGCCACGCTGCGCTCCGGCTTGCAGCTGATCGCCTTTCCGCCCCGGCGCATCTCTCAGTTTTTTGACGAGCTGATCGCCTGCCATGAAACCGTGCTGCAGGAGGCCCGAGCCGCGCGCGAGAAGCAGGAACTGGCCGCTCACGCTCCGGGGGAAGGTGCCCACGGGGATGCTGGTGGGCCCGGCGTGCAGGATGTTCAGGATGCCGCTCTGGACGAGACCATGCCATCCGAGGCGCCTTGGCTCGGAGAGGCCGAAACGGCCGATGCCGGCTACCTTGAGGCCGAGGCCGTCATGCCGCTGGATCCGGCCACGCTGGAGGTGTCCGACGCGGATCGGCAGGAGGCGCAATCGGCCAGCGAGTCCATCAGCGAAGGGGCGTGGGTTGAATTGATGCTGGACGGCGAGTGGACGCGTCTCAAACTGACCTGGAGCAGCCCGCATCGCACGCTGTTCATGTTCACGTCGACGCGGGGGCGCGCACACTCGATGTCCCGGCGTTCGATGGCTCGCCTGCTTGCCACCGGGATGATCCGTATCGTGTCATCCGGACTCATGCTGGATGATGCGCTGGACGCCGTGGCCCAGACGGCCTTGCGTAACACGCTGGCTTCGGGGCAGGCCCCAGGGCACGCCGGCGCTGTTTGAGCGGGCTTCGATCAGGATGGGTCGTATGGCCCGGTACACGCCGCCCATGCTTCCTGATCGTTCCGGTGACCAGATGGCCTAGGCACCGGCAACGACATCACGCCACAGGCCGGCTCGCTATGGCTTCTGCGCCACGATGCACTTGAGTCCGGCCGACTGGCTTCCACCGCCCACTGACATGACGCCCTGGATGTAGTCCTGCGTGGAGATCCTGTTCTGCCCCCAGCGCGACGTCATATCGACAAAATAGACGTTGTAGCTCGGGTCATCCTGGTTCATCAGGCTGGAAACAGTGAATTCACCCATGCGTTGGTTGCCGCAGTTGCGCAGGATCTGATTGACGAACGCGTCATAGTTTGGATTGGCTTTCCACGCATCGGGTGCGCAAGCGGACAGGGCGAGCGGCAACAGGGCAGCAAGGGCCCATTTGCGGGCCATGGCCCCAATCAGGGGTGCGCGATCAATCAGGGGACGGTGCATGGTTGTTTCCTTTTGCGGGTCTGCGATGGGTCTTGATGCGTTCACCAGTGTGTCGAAAAGATGCCCACGCTGGCTGCGGGCTACATCCTAACGGGTGTGCGACACACTCGCAACGCCGGGAAGCCGCAGGCCACCGACTTCAAGACTGCGCGCAGCGCGCACGGCGCGCACGGTGGCGCGCGCGACCGCTTCGGCGGCCATGACACACAGGACCGTCATCCCAGGCGTTCGCGGGGCCAGGCCTGTGCTCATCGCAAACAGGGTGTCGCCGTCAGAAAGCGTATGCGCCGGATTGATGCTGCGTGCCAGTCCGTCGTGGCCCGCCATCGCCAGGCGTCGGGCCTGCGCCTTGGTCAGTTGCGCATCGGTCGCAATCACGCCGATGGTGGTGTTGGTGCCGGCCAGGATGGGCAGGGGGGGCTCCCCGCGCAGCAGGCTGCGGCGCGTATCGCGCAAGCCCGCGCCATCTCCGGTTCGGGCTCCGGCGATGAGGGCGCCTGTATCCGGATCCACGATATCCCCCAGCGCGTTGCAGGCGATCAACGCCCCCACAGTGACCCCGTCCAGAGTGACCGATGCGGTCCCGATGCCCCCCTTCATGGCGAAGGGCATGCCAAACATCTTGCCGATTGCGGCCCCGGTGCCGGCCCCGACGTTGCCTTCGGCCGGTGGCTGGCTGGAGGCCACCTGGCAGGCCGCATATCCGGCCTGCGCGTCGGGTCGGATATGGGCATCACCGACCAGCAGGTCAAACAGCACCGCAGCGGGAACGATCGGGACCAGGGCGGACCCGACGTCCAGACCGATGCCTTGCGATTCCAGCCAGCGCATCACGCCGCTGGCTGCGTCCAGTCCCCAGGCGCTGCCGCCAGAGAGCAGAACGGCATGCACCGTGTTCACCGCATTGCACGGATCGAGCAGGTCGGTCTCGCGCGTGCCCGGTGCAGCACCTCGCACGTCCACGCCGGCGACGGCGCCGCCGCGCGCCAGCACCACGCTGCAGCCGGTGGGCCTGCGGGGGTGGGTGAAATGGCCGACCTCAATGCCGGCCACGTCGGTGATGGCGCCTGCGCCATTCGCGCTGTCGAATTCACTCATGGCGTCGATTATGTTGTCATCATGAGATCGGACTTTCTATCCCTGCTCTGAGCCGCCACTGTTTGACCAGCGCATACAGGGCCGGAATCACCGCCAGCGTCAGCACGGTCGAGGAGATCATGCCGCCCACCATGGGCGCGGCGATGCGGCTCATGACCTCGGAGCCGGTGCCTGTGCCCCACAGGATCGGCAGCAGGCCGGCCATGATGGCGACCACCGTCATCATCTTGGGCCGCACGCGCTCCACCGCGCCTTCCATCACCGCCGCGTAGAGGTCATCCACGGTGGGTTCGCGCCCGGCCGCGCGGCATTTGACCTTCACGGCCTCCCAGGCATGGTCCAGGTAGATCAGCATGATCACGCCGGTCTCGGCCGCCACGCCGGCCAGCGCAATGAAGCCGACCGCCACGGCCACCGAGAGGTTGTAGCCCAGCAACCACATCAGCCAGACGCCCCCGACCAGCGCGAAGGGGACCGAGAGCATCACGATCAGCGTCTCCGTGATGCGCCTGAAGTTGAGGTACAGCAGCAGGAAGATCGACAGCAGCGTCACCGGGATCACGATCTTCATTTTCCCGATGGCGCGCTCCATGTACTCGAACTGGCCGCTCCAGGTCACGTAGTAACCGGGCGGGAACTTGACCTGCTCGGCCACCGCCTTCTTCGCATCCGCCACATAGCCGCCGATGTCGCGGTCGCGGATGTCGACATAGATGTACGCCGACAGCAGCGCGTTCTCGGTGCGGATGCCGGGGGCGCCCTTGGCGACGACGACCTTGGCCAGCTGCCCCAGCGGAATCATGGCGCCGTCCATCGTGGGAATCAGCACCTCGCGCGCGATCTGCTGCGGGTCGCCGCGCAACTCGCGCGGGTAACGCACCGTCACGCCATAGCGTTCCCGGCCCTCCACCGTGGTGGTGACCATCTCGCCGCCCAGCGCGATGCCGACGACATCGAGCAGGTCGCCGACCGCCAGGCCGTAGCGCGCCAGTTGCTCGCGATCGGGTTCGATGTTCAGGTAAAAGCCGCCGGTGATGCGCTCGGCAAACGCACTGGTCGTGCCAGGCACGGCCTTTACGACGGTCTCGATCTGCCGCGCGAGTTTTTCCATCTCGTCCAGGTCCTTGCCGAAGACCTTGATGCCGATCGGCGTGCGGATGCCGGTGGACAGCATGTCGATGCGGGCCTTGATCGGCATGGTCCAGGAGTTCGCCACGCCGGGGAACTGCAGCGCCTGGTCCATTTCGGCAATCAGCTTGTCGATGGTCATGCCGGCGCGCCATTCGGATTCGGGCTTGAGGTTGATCACGGTCTCGAACATCTCGGTCGGCGCCGGATCGGTGGCCGTGTTGGCGCGCCCGGCCTTGCCAAAGACCGACGTCACCTCCGGGAAGCTCTTGATGATCTTGTCCTGCGTCTGCAGCAGCTCGGCGGCCTTGGTGATCGACATGCCGGGAAGCGATGCCGGCATGTAGAGCAGGGAGCCTTCGTTGAGCGTGGGCATGAACTCCGAGCCGAGGCGGGAGGCCGGGTAGTACGAGACGCCCAGCACCACCAGGGCGGCGAGCACGGTCAGTTTCTTCCAGCGCATGACACCCGTGATGATCGGTCGATAGACCCAGATCAGGAAGCGGTTCACCGGGTTCTTCGCCTCGGGCATGATCTTTCCACGGATGAACAGCAGCATCAGCACCGGCACCAGCGTGATCGACAGCAGCGCCGCGCCCGCCATGGAAAAGGTCTTGGTATAGGCCAGCGGCGAGAACAGCCGGCCTTCCTGGCCTTCAAGCGCGAAGACCGGCAGGAACGACACGGTGATGATCAGCAGCGAGAAGAACAACGCCGGGCCCACTTCCTTGCAGGCATCCAGCATGGCATCGAACCGGTCTTTCGTGGAGTGCCCTTCGGGCAATCGTTCGAGGTGTTTGTGGGCGTTCTCGATCATCACGATGGCCGCGTCGATCATCGCGCCGATGGCAATCGCGATACCGCCCAGGCTCATGAGGTTGGAACTCATGCCCAGCAGGCGCATGGCGATGAAGGCCATCAGGATGCCCACCGGCAGCATCAGGATGGCGACCAGTGCGCTGCGCACATGCATCAGGAACACGACGCAGACCAGCGCGACGATCAGCGACTCCTCCAGCAGCGTTCGTTTGAGGGTCTCGATGGCGCGGTGGATGAGCTCCGACCGGTCGTACACCGTCTGAACCGTCACGCCGGCCGGCAATCCGGGCGCGATCTCGGCGATCTTGTCCTTCAGGCTGGCGATCACTTCGAGGGCGTTCTGCCCGTAGCGGGCCATGGCGATGCCCGACACCACCTCGCCTTCGCCGTTGAGTTCAGTCAGCCCCCGGCGTTCGTCGGGTGTGAGCTCGACTCGCGCAATGTCGCGGATCAGCACCGGCGTTCCCTTGTCGCTCTTGACCACCAGCATTTCGATGTCGGCCTTGCCGCGCAGGTAGCCCTTGCCGCGCACCATGTACTCGGTCTCGGCCATCTCCACGGCGCGCCCGCCCACGTCCCGGTTCGAGTCGCGGATCACCTGGGCCACTTTCATCAGCGGGATGCCATAGGCGCGCAGCTTGACCGGGTCGACTGTGACCTGGTAGGTCTGCACGAAGCCGCCGACCGAGGCCACTTCGGCCACGCCGTGCGCCTTGGTCAGCTGGTAGCGCACGTACCAGTCCTGGATCGACCGCAGTTCGGCCAGCGTCTTGTCTTTCGCCAGCAGCGCGTACTGGTAGACCCAGCCCACGCCCGTGGCGTCCGGGCCGATCTGCGGCGTAATCCCTTTGGGCATGCGCCCGGCGGCGAAGTTGAGGTACTCCAGCACGCGCGAGCGCGCCCAGTAGATGTCGGTGCCGTCTTCGAAGATGATGTAGACGAAGGACGCACCGAAGAAGGAAAAGCCGCGCACCACCTTCGACTTCGGTACCGACAGCATGGCGGTCGTCAGCGGGTAGGTGACCTGATCTTCCACCACCTGCGGCGCCTGTCCGGGGTATTCGGTGTAGACGATGACCTGCACATCCGAGAGGTCGGGCAGGGCGTCGATGGGCGTTCGCAGGACAGCAAAGATGCCCCAGACCGTGATGAACAGCGTGGCGAGCAGGACCAGGAAACGGTTCCTGCCCGACCAGTCGATGATGTGGGCCAGCATGGTGTCTCCGGGTCAATGACCGGCGTGCGGCTTTGCGGCGGGTGCCGGCGCCCCTGCGGACGCGCTTGCTGCCATCGGCTTGACGCTGGTGATGACCCATTCGCCGGGCTGTCGCTCGATGAACTCGAAAGAAACCTTCGCACCCGGCTTCAGGGCTTGCAGCAAGGAGGCGTTGGCCGCCTTGAATTCCATGGTCATGGCCGGCCATTTCAGACTGGGCACCGGGCCGTGACTGAGGCTGACCGTGCCCGCCTTCGCGTCCACGCTGTCGACAGTGCCATCGGCCTGGTGACTGACGCCTTTGGCCAAGCCCGCGCCCGTCTCTGCGGGCATTTCAGCCTTGGCAGGCGCCGCAGGGGGGGCGCTGCTGAAGCCGCCGATCGCTGCCTTCAGGTTGCTCTCGGCGTCGATCAGGAAGTTGGCCGCCACCACCACCGGCTCGCCGTCCTTCACACCCTCGATGACTTCGACGTCGGTGTCGCTGCGCGCGCCCAGCCGGACCTCGCGCGGCTCGAACCGCCCTTCGCCGCGCTGGATCAGCACGATCTGGCGCGTGCCACTGTCGATGACGGCCGACACCGGCACGGTGACCACCGAGCCTTTGGCCGATACCGACACTTCGACCTGCGCGAACATCGCCGGCTTTAGCAGCAGGCCCGGGTTGGCCAGTTCCACCCGGACCGGCACGGTGCGGGTTTCTGCCTTGAGCGTCGGATAGACATAGGTCACCTTGCCCTCGAACGGCTTGCCGGGGTAGGCGTTGATCCTGATTTTCGCCGTGGCGCCGGACTTGATCAGCCCGATGTCCTGCTCGAAGACATCGGCGATCACCCAGACTGAAGACAGATCCGCCACCTGGTAGAGCGCCTCGCCGGGCATGAAGCGCATGCCCTGGACCGCCTTTTTCTCGGTCACGATCCCTGAGGCCGTAGAGCGGAAGGTCAGGGTGCGTTTCGCTTCACCGGAGCTGGCCAGTGCCTTGATCTGCTCGTCGGAGATGTCCCAGCTGCGCAGGCGCTGCAGGCTCGACTCAGCGAGCTGCTGCATGCCGGTCTGGGCCGTCCCGCCGGCGTCCTTCAGCGAGGCCACGCCCTGCATGGCAATGGCGTACTCGCGTTGGGCCGAGACCAGTTCCGGGCTGTAGACCTCGAACAGGGGCTGGCCCTTGCGCACTGGCTGGCCCGTGACGTTGACCAGCAGGCGCTCGACATAGCCCTCGAACTTCGGCGCAATCGCATAGACGCGGCGTTCGTCGGGCTCGACCCGGCCCGCGGCACGCACCGTCCGGTCCAGTGTGCGGGAGCGGGCGGCCTCGGTGCGCACGCCCAGCTTCTGGACCTTCTCGGTGCTGATGCGGATCTGCCCGGGCGCCGCCGGCTCGCTCTCATCGCCGCCCGCATACACAGCGATGTAGTCCATGCCCATAGGGTCTTTTTTCGGGACCGGCGAGGTGTCAGGCAGGCCCATCGGGTTGCGGTAATAGAGAAGCTTCTTTTCCTGCTTGCCGGTGTCGCCAGCCGGCGCGCTGGCGCCGGTCATGGCTGCGCTCGCGCCTGGGGCTGTTGGGGCGCTCCCTCTGTGACCCAGCCAGTAGCCGCCGCCTGCGGCAATGATCGCGACTGCGACGACTCCAAAGCCCACGCCAGTGCTTTGCTTCATAGCTCTTCTCCGAGTAATTTTTCGATTTCAGCCTGCCGGACCTGCCCCTCAAACCGGGCCTTGATCTGGTTTTGCCGGGCCTGGCGGATGGCGCGCTGCGCTTCGAGCAGCGTGGCGAAGTCCACCTTGGTGGCTTCATAGCTCGCCAGGGCGGAATTGAAGCTCAGCTCGGCCTGGGGCAGCAAGCTGCTCGTCGCCAGGTTTTCGATGCGTCGCGCGGCATCGATGCCGGCCAGATTCTCGGAAAGATCGGACAGCACCTGGTTGGCCACGGCCTCCCTGCGCGAACGCGCCGCCGCCAGCATGGCCTCGGACTCGCGCTCCTGGGCGCGCCGTGTTTCCTGCTGCAGCGGGATGTTCACCTCGAGCATCAGGGTCCACTCCTTGAATGAGGTCTGGTACTGCGTGGGCTGGATGCCGACCATGAAATCGGGAATGCGGTTCTTGTAGGCCAGCTCGCGGCCTTTCTCGGCCGACCTGACTCGCGCTTCTTCAGCGAACAAGAGCGGATTGCGACTGCGCACGCGCTCCTCCAGCGCGGCGAAATCGAGCTGTGCCGGGGCGGGCCAGGGGCGTGCAAGGGCCGGCTCGGCCAGGGGCGCCGACGCAGGCCGCGCCAGCAAGGCATTCAGGCGCGCGTTGGCCTGGCGCGCTTCGGCCTCCAGCGTGACCAGTTCACTGCGCATGGTGGTCTGTTCGACTTGCGCCCGGATCACGTCCTGCTGCGCCGCCAGACCGTTGGCGTAGCGCACCTGCGCAATTTTTTCCAGGCGCGACATGAGATCCAGGATCTCCAGCGTCAGCTTGCGGTTGCCGTGCAGGTACAGGCGCTGGGCCTGGGCGATCTTGATCCTGGCGGCCAGTTCGGACCAGGTGCCCTGCGCCTTGCCCTGAGCACCCTCCGCATCGAATGTCGCGATCTCCCGCTTCAGGTCTCGCTTGCCAAACCACGGCAGTTCCTGGGTCAGCGTGTACTTCGTGCCGCCGACGTTGCCGGGCCACAGGCTCGGGTTCTGTTCGCCCATCTTCGTGATGTCCATCAGTTCCATGCGGAACCGGGGATCGGGAAAGGCGCCGGCCGGCGTCACGCGCTCGCCCGCGGCCTGCGCTTCTGCGCGCATGCTTGCGTAATCGGGATTGCGCTCTTTGGCGATCGCCAGCAGCGTCTGCACATCCGCGCCCGGCAAGGATTCCTGGGGGTGCGCAGCGAATGCGCATGTGGCCAGGGCTGCGGCAGCCAGCAGGCGCGCGGGATGATGGAAAGAGTTCATGGTGACCTTCGTGTTCGGGGATCGAACAATCGGTGCAATGGGGCGAGGCATGGGATTCACTTGTCGGGCTCGAAGCGCACCACGGTCATGGCGCCGTTGATGTCCTCGGCCGCAAAACGGATCGTCTTTCCCTCCTTCATCTTGTCGAGCCAGGCGCTGTCCTTGACGCGAAAGACCATGGTCATCGCCGGCATGCCGTTGGGCAAGGGGCCGTGGGACAGGGTCACTTTCTTGTTCGCCTTGTCGATCTTTTTCACCAGGCCGTCGGACAGGGGCAAGCTTGCAGCGGCGGGCGCCGATGCCGGTGCCTTCCCATGGGCGCCGTGGTCGGTCTGGGCAAGGGCGGGCAGCAAGGCGCCTGCTGCCATCAGGGCGGTGAGGGTGGGGGCGATGAGAGTTTTCATGGTGTTCTCCTTGGCGTGGGTCAATAGCGGGAAAAAGTGCGCGTGCTGCCGTCCGCCTGTACCAGCAGCACCTCATACCGGTCCTTTCGGCCTCCGTATTCAGGGCCGTCCATGCCGGGCGAGCCGACCGGCATGCCGGGCACGGCCAGGCCAAGTGCCTTCGGGCGCTCCTTGAGCAGGCGCTTCACGTCGCTGGCGGGTACGTGGCCTTCGACGACATAGCCACCCACCAAGGCGGTGTGGCAGGAGCCAAGCTTCTGCGGCAAGCCCAGGCGCGTGCGGGCGGCGGTATTGCCGCTGTCATGGGTCGTGACGGAAAAACCGCTGGATTGCATGTGGGCGATCCAGTCCTTGCAGCAGCCGCAGCTGGGGTCTTTCCAGACTTCAAGGTGTGGTTTGGCGGATTGCGCCAGCAGGGGCAGGGCAGATGTCGAGGCAGTGGCAGCCAGGCTTTGAATGAACAGGCGTCTTTGCATGATGGGTGATCCTCAAGCAGGCAATTTGAAAATGGAAAGAGGCGAAGGCCTCCGGCGCGGACTGACGACGGTCAGTCCGGCCGTGCCGTGGCCGGGTGAAATCCTGTCTGCCGCTGGCTAAACGCCGGATGGCAGGCGGACTACGGGCAGGGAGGTCAGGAAATGGGTGGCTTCAGGCCTGGCGCGGGCAGGGCGCTGGTGAAGCGGGGAAACGGCATTTCCGGCACGAGGGCCGGCAGGGGCAACGCTGGCAATGGCGCCGCATCCGCGCTCATGGCCACGGTATGGCAGACCTGGCACACGGTGCAGGCCTGACCATCGGCCGAGGTGTCGCTGTCGTCCCGCCCGGCAGGCGCGCTGGCGTGGTCTGGGCAATGCCCCGGGCCGGCCTGCAGGTCCTGACGACCCGAATCAGCCTCAAAATGGGTGATCTCCAGCGTCGGATGGTCGTCAATAGCTATGTTTTGGATAGCGACCGGGGTGCCCGTCGCCGCTTCCAGCGCCATGGCATCGCCGATCCAGCCGCGCAAAGGCAGCAGGACAATCATCACAGCAAGGATCAGGCGGCGCATGGACGGGATGATACGGCGCGACGCGAAAGGTTCAAGCGCATTGAGTTTCAAATTTGACCCATGTCAATCAACCCTGTCCCGCTCAGTCGCTGCTTCAGTCGTGCAGCGACGACAAAAACTGCTTCAGCTCCGCCGTCTGCGGGTTGCCAAACAGCTCGGCGGGCGTGCCGATCTCATGCACCCGGCCCTGGTGCATGAAGATCACGCGGTCGCTGACCTTGCGCGCGAAACTCATCTCGTGCGTCACCATCAGCAGCGTCATACCTTCCTCGGCCAGGCTCTCGACCACGCGCAGCACCTCACCGACGAGTTCGGGGTCCAGCGCGCTGGTGATCTCGTCGCAGAGCAAGACGGCGGGCTCCATGGCCAGGGCGCGCGCAATCGCCACGCGCTGCTGCTGGCCGCCCGAGAGCTGATCGGCAAAGGCGCCGAACTTCTCGGCCAGGCCCACGCGCTCCAGCAGCTTGCGCGCCTGCACCTCGGCCGCGGCGCCGACCTTCTTCTTCACCAGCGTGGGCGCCAGCATGATGTTCTGGCCGGCTGTCAGGTGCGGGAACAGGTTGAAGCTCTGGAAGATCATGCCGACGTGCTGGCGCAGCTCGCGCATGGCCGCCGGGTTGTCGTGCAGCAGTGGCTTGCCGTCCACCGTCAGGCTGCCGCTCTGGAATACTTCGAGCCCGTTGATGCAGCGCAGCAGCGTGCTCTTGCCCGAGCCGCTCTTGCCGATAATGGCAATGACCTCGCCGGACTGGACCTGCAGGTCGATGCCCTTGAGCACCTCGTTGGCGCCATAGGATTTGCGCAGGGCTGTGATCTCGACGACCGGTGAGTCAGTGGGCGACATGGAGTTTTCTTTCCAGGGATTTGGCATAGCGGCTCACCGGGTAACACAGCAGGAAGTACATGAGGGCAACGCAGGTGAAGACCAGGAACGGGTTGAGCGTGGCGTTCGCGATGGTCTTGCCGACCTTGGTCAGCTCCATGAAACCGATCACCGACGCCAGCGCCGTGCCCTTGATGACCTGCACCAGGAAACCCACGGTGGGCGGGATCGCGATGCGCACCGCCTGCGGCAGGATCACGTAGCGCAATTGCTCGCCGAAGCTCAGCGCCAGGCTTTGCGAGGCCTCCCATTGCCCGCGTGGAATGGCCGCCACGCAGCCGCGCCAGATCTCGGTCAGGAAGGCGCTGGTGTACAGGGTCAGACCCACGCCAGCCGCAACCCAGGCCGACGCGTTGATGCCGAACAGGCCCAGGCCGTAATAGGCCAGGAACAACTGCACCAGCAGAGGCACGCCCTGGAACAGCTGCACGTAGCCACCGACGAAAATTTCGGCGCTGCGCCGCTTGCTCAGGCGCAGCATCAGCAGCAACAGGCCCACCACGCCGCCGCCGATGAAGGCGATCAGCGACAGCGACACCGTCCAGCGCCCGGCCAGCAGCAGGTTGCGCACGATGTCCCAAAGACTGAAATCGACCATGTCATGCCTCCCGGGGAATGCGAGCGTGGGAGCCCATGTCAGCCTCTCCCGAACAGGAACCGCGCGGCCACCCAGTTCAGCCCGTGGCGCAGTGCCACGGACAGCAGCAGGTAGATCACGCCGATGACGATGAAGGCTTCGAAGGAGCGGAAGTTGCGGCTCTGGATCAGGTCGGCCGCGTAGCTCAGCTCCTGCGTGGAGATCTGCCCGCAGACCGACGAGCCCAGCATCACGATGATGATCTGGCTCACCATGCCGGGCCAGACCTTCTTGAGCGCCGGCGGCAGCACCACCCGCACGAAGGTCTGCACCCGGTTGAGCGCGAGGCTGATCGCGGCTTCGATCTGCCCCCGGGGCGTGGCCTCGATGCCCGCGCGGATGATCTCGGCGGCGTAGGCACCCAGGTTCACCACCATCGCGATGAACGAGGCGGTTTCCGCCGACAACTTGAAACCCGCCGCCGGCAGCCCGAAGAAGATGAAGAACAGCTGCACGATGAAGGGCGTGTTGCGGATCAGTTCCACATAGACACCCACCAGCGCCTGGAGCCAGCGCGGCGCCAGCGTGTCGCCGAAGCCGCGCCCGCGAACCCAGGCGCAGGCGATGCCCAGCAGCGTGCCGACGATCACGGCCACCGCGGTGAGCGCCAGCGTCCACGCCACGCCCTTGAGCAGCAGCGGCCAGTCGGCCAGCACGGCCATGAAGTCAAGCTGGACTCTCATCGTGGCAAGCCCGTTTGCCCGGGATCAAAGGGGCAGGTCGCCGGCCGGGCGACCGAGCCACTTCTTGGCCATCGTGTCGATGTCGCCGTTCTTCTTGGCCTCGGCGATGATCTCGTTCACGCGGGTTCGCAGCTTGTCCTCGCCCTTCGCCACGCCGATGAAATTGGGGCTGTCTTTAAGGAGCAGCTTGTACTCGCTGTCGAGCTGCGGGTTCTTGGCCATCATGTTGCCGGCGACCGAGGCGCCCAGCGCTACGAACTGCACCTGCCCCGAAACGAAGGCAGCGATGGTGGCGTTGTTGTCCTCGAAGCGTTTGGTGTCGGTGGAGGGCGGGGCCACCTTGCCCAGTTCGTGGTCTTCCATCGCGCCGCGCGTCACGCCCACGGACTTGCCGGCCAGGTCGGCGAAGCTCTTGGCTGGAAGCGTCTTGGGGCCGAACACGGCCTGGAAGAAGGGCGAGTACGCAATCGTGAAGTCGATCACCTTTTCGCGCTCGGCGTTCTTGCCCAGCGTGGAGATCACCAGGTCGGCCTTGCGCGTCTGCAGCGCCGGGATGCGGTTGGCGCTGGTCACGGGCACCAGTTCCACCGCCACGCCGAGTTTTTTTCCGATGTAATTGGCCATGTCGATGTCCAGTCCGATCGGCTTGAGGTCGGTGCCGACATAGCCGTAAGGGGCCGAGTCGGTCGGGATGGCGACTTTGAGCGTCTTGGACTTCAGCACATCGTCCAATGCGGTCTGGGCTTGGACGGCGGCACTGGCCAGCAGGGCGGCGATGGCGATGGAAAAAAGGCGTTTGGTGGGTTTCACAGCAGGGCTCCGAGGTAGGTGGATGAATCAGCGGCAGGCTCCGTCAGCTTGCGGCGGCGGGCCTTGGGAGTCCTTGTATGCAAGTCTTGTGCCGCATGGGCGATCACGGCAGCGTCCGACACCGGCGCCAGAGCTTGGCGCAACTGGGCCAGCGGGTCAGTGCTGGCGTGCAGCCGCAGCGCCGCCTGCACGGAGCCGATATGCGCCGACATCAGCGCTTCGGCCCGTGCCAGCTCGCCTTGTTCCAGCGCATCGACAATTTGCACATGTTCGTCGCAGGACTGTGCCGCGTCGTGCGACGACTGGTACAGCATGGCGATCAGCGTGGTGCGCGCGGTGAAGTCGCGCAACGTGTCGGCCAGCAGGCTGTTGCCCAGGCATTCGGCCAGGCACACGTGGAAATCGCCCAGCAGGTAGCTGCGAACGCCCACATCCGTGTCTTTGAGGGCGGCCTTCTCCCGCGTGAGGTGGCTCTTGAGTTGCTTGATGGCCGTTTTGTCCACGCTCTTCATGCTGCGGATCAGTCCGGTCTCGATCACACGGCGGGCCTCGAAGGCCTCGCGGGCTTCGTCTTCGGAGGGCTCGATCACGTACCAGCCGCGCCGGGCGCTGACGGTGACGATGCCGCGCGCAGCCAGCCGCATCAGGGCTTCGCGCACGATGGTGCGGCTGCAGTCGAACAGCATCGCAAGTGGCTGCTCACCCAGGCGCGCGCCGGGGGCGAGCTTTTGGGCCAGGACGGCTTCGATGATGCGCTTGCTGATGTCGGAGGAGGTGACCATGCCGCGGTACGCAGCAGGTTCCGTGCCATTGGTATACAAGATCGGCGCACCAGCGTGGGCCGGTTTTCGGCGGACTTCCCATGCCCGTGGCACCATGCCGGTGCCACCTACCGCGCGTCGAGGCACAAAAAAACGGCGCCTCGGCGCCGTTGTTCGGGGTAGGCCGTTTCAATCCAGCCGCGCACCCGACTTCTTCACCGCCTCGGCCCAGCGCGGCATTTCCGTGGCGAGGAACTTTGCAAAGTCCTCGCTGCCCAGAAACGCCGGATCGGCCCCCTGGGTGATCATGCGGGTGCGGATGTCCGGCAGGGCCATCACCTGCCTGAAGGCGTCGCTGAGTCGGGCGACCACGTCTTTGGGCGTGCCGGCGGGCGCCAGGAAACCATAGAAGCCCACCACCTCAAACCCCTTGATGCCGGCCTCGATCACCGTTGGAATGTCGGGCAGGGCCGGGTTGCGCTCCCGGCTGGTCACGGCCAGCGCCCGGACCTTGCCCTGCTTGTGGTAGTTGGCCGCCTGAGGAATCGATTCGGCCATGAACTGCACCTGCCCCGCCATCAGGTCGGTGAAGGCCGGCGCGCTGCCGCGATAGGGGATATGCACCAGGAACAGGCCGGTTTCCGACTTGAACATCTCGGGCACCAGGTGGCTGATGCCGCCGTTGCCGGCCGAACCATAGTTCACCTGACCCGGCCGGGTGCGGGCGTAGTCCATGAACTCCCTCAGGCTGTTGGCCGGCACTTTGGGGTTGACCAGCAAGGCCAGCGGCTGCATGGCCGTGCGTGCGACGGGGGTGAAGTCCTTCAGCGTGGCGTAGGGCAGCTTGGTGTACAGCGCGGGGTTGATGACCATGACCCCCGTGTTGGCCAGCATTAGGGTGTAGCCGTCCGGGGCGGCCTTCATCACCTCCTGGGCGCCGACGGTGCCACCGGCCCCGGACTTGTAGTCGACCAGCACCGGCTGGCCCAGCACCGCCTGCAACTTGTCCGACAGCAGCCGGGCATGCTGGTCGAGCGGGCCGCCTGCCGGGAAACCGATGACGATGCGGATGGGTTTGTCCGGAAATGCGGCAGTGGCCAGTGTGCAGGCCGCTAGGGTGGCCGCAGCCAGGGCGAAACGGACGAGCGGGATGACACGCATGCAGAGACTCCTTGGGTTGGCCGGCATGATAGACGCCGGCCCCACCGGTCGCCACCGTGACAACCCCATGCCGAGGCGCGGGTCGGGTGCGGTTTAGCATGGGGCCATTCGGCGACGAGACCCCTCGGAGACACACCATGCGCGCACATTACAAGTTCTGGCCCAAGCGGCTGCCCCACCGCATCACGCCACCGGCCACGTCGCTGTGGGAAAACCTGGCGATCAGCGCACGGCGCTACCCGGACAAGGCCGCGCTGGTGTTCTTCGGCCGGGTCTTCAGCTACCAGGATGTCCTGCACAAGGCCGAGCGGCTGGCGGCGCGGCTGGCGGCGCTGGGCGTGCAAAAGGGTGACCGCGTGGTGCTCAACATGCAGAATTGCCCGCAGCTGGTGATCGCGCATTTCGCCATCCTGCGCGCCAACGCCGTGGTGGTGCCGGTGAACCCGATGAACCGCGCCGAGGAGCTCAAGCACTACATCACCGACCCCGATGCCAAAGTCGCCCTGACCACCTCGGATCTGGCTGCGGAACTCGCGCGCGCCAGCGACGCCCTGCCCGAAGGCCAGCGGCTGGCGCACCTGATCGTCACGCATTTCACCGACGCCTTCGATGGCAACGTGACCGGCGCCGACGCGCCGCCCGAGGCCTGGACCGACTGGCTGCTGACGCACCACGCGCTGCCGCCGCTGGCCGGCGGCGCGGTGCATTCGTGGCATGACGCGCTGGTCAACGAGCTGCCGCTGCCCGATCTGGCCGTCGGGCCTGCCGACCTGTCGATTCTTCCTTACACCAGTGGCACCACCGGCCTGCCCAAGGGCTGCATGCACACGCACGCCAGCGTCATGCACAACGCCATGGCCAGCGGCATCTGGGGCAACGGCACGCCGGAGAACGTGACGCTGGCCGTGGTGCCGATGTTCCACATCACCGGCATGGTCAGCGTGATGCACACCACCATCCTGGCCGGTGCCTCACTGGTCATCATGCCGCGCTGGGATCGCGAACTGGCCGGCCGGCTCATCTCGCGGTGGAAGGTCACGCACTGGACCAACATCCCCACCATGGTGATCGACCTGCTGGGCAGCCCAAGCTTCGAGAAATACGACCTGTCCAGCCTGGTCTACATCGGTGGTGGCGGCGCGGCCATGCCGCAGGCCGTGGCGCAGCGCCTGCTCGACCTGTTCGGCCTGCGGTACGTGGAAGGCTATGGCCTGACCGAAACCGCCGCCCCCTCGCACACCAACCCGCCCGATGCCCCCAAGCAGCAGTGCCTGGGCATACCGTTCATGAGCACCGATGCGCGGATCATCGATCCGGAAACGCTGCAGGAGCTGCCGCAGGGCGAGGCCGGCGAAATCATCATCTGCGGCCCGGAGGTGTTCAAGGGCTACTGGAAACGGCCGGACGCCACGGCGCAGGCCTTCATCGAACATGACGGCAAACGCTTCTTCCGCTCCGGCGACCTGGGCCGGGTGGACGAGGACGGCTACTTCTTCATGACCGACCGTCTCAAGCGCATGATCAATGCGAGCGGCTTCAAGGTCTGGCCGGCCGAGGTGGAGGCGCTGATGTTCCGCCACCCTGCCATCCAGGAGGCCTGCATCATCTCGACGAAAGACGCCTACCGTGGCGAGTCGGTCAAGGCCGTGGTCGTGTTGCGCCAGAGCCACCGGGGGCAGGTGTCCGAGCAGGACCTCATCGACTGGTGCCGCGACAACATGGCTGTCTACAAGGTGCCGCGCGTGGTGCAATTCGTCGACGCGCTGCCCAAGAGCGGCAGCGGCAAGGTGATGTGGCGCACGCTGCAGGAGCTGGAGGGGAGCTGAAACGCAATTTTCTTAGATAAATTGGCATTGACCCAGCGTCGAATGGTCATTGACTGCTATTTATTCGGGAGCTTTTTGAGTCGCGCGCCTGCTGGCCACCGCTTCAGATGACGATTCGGCGGCAAGCTCTGACGCTGAAACAGGTGACACGCCGCGCCGCACGGGCACAATCGCGCCAGTGAAACCTGCTGCATAGAAACCTTCCTTGGGATGAGCACACCTCTACAGCCTGCCAGCGACGAAAAGGCCTTGGGCAAGCCCCTGGAGGGCTGGCGGCTCAGGCTTTACACCATCATCTTCGAGGCCGACACGCGCGCCGGCCAGTTGTTCGACCGCTGGCTGATCGCGGTGATCCTGCTCAGCCTGGCCGTGGTCGTGGCCGGCAGTGTCAACGCGCTGCAGGTCCGCTTCGAGACGCCGTTCACGGTGATGGAGTGGCTTTTCACCGTGATCTTCACGCTGGAGTATGGGGCGCGCCTGGTCTGCGTGCGCCATCCCCTTCGCTATGCCACCAGCTTCTTCGGCATCGTCGATCTGCTCGCCATCCTGCCGACTTACCTGGCGCTGCTGGTGCCGGAAATGCACGCGCTGATCGACGTGCGCGTGCTGCGCCTGCTGCGGGTGTTTCGGATCTTCAAGCTCACGGCCTATCTGTCGGAGTTCCAGTCGCTGGGCAGCGCACTGGTGGCCAGCCGGCGCAAGATCATGGTGTTCCTGTCGGTGGTGTTGATGATCGTGGTGGTGATGGGCACGCTGATGTACGTGGTGGAGGGGCCGGCCAACGGCTTCACCAGCATTCCCATTTCGGTCTACTGGGCCATCACGACCATCACCACCGTGGGCTTCGGCGACATCACGCCCAAGACCGATCTGGGGCGGTTGATCGCCTCGATGATGATGTTGCTGGGCTGGGGCACGCTGGCCGTGCCGACCGGCATCGTCACCTCCGAAATGGCGGCCCAGCGTCAGCGGCGCCCGACCACCACGCGCACCTGCCACGAGTGCCTGACCGAGGGACATGCGCCCGATGCGCTTTACTGCATGCATTGCGCTGCACCGCTGCCGCCGTATCAGGACGGCTGAGAACCCGCCTTCAGGACGCCCGACAATGTTCAGACGCCTGCTGGGCCTGGTCCCGCCCGAACCCGCCTGGTTCACCCACGCGCCGCTGCCCGCATCGTCCAGCCCGGTCACGCTCAGCTACCTGGGCACGGCCGGCTTCGTGCTCAGCGCGCCCGAACGCACCGTGGTGCTGGATCCGTTCGTCACGCGTCATCCGCTGGGCCATCTGCTGGCCAACAAGCCCTTGCCGAGCGACCCGGCGCTGGTGCAGCGCCTGATCCCCAGGGCCGACGACGTGCTGATCGGCCATGCGCACTTCGACCACATCCTGGACGGCCCGGTGTTGTGCCAGCAGACGGGCGCGCGGCTCATCGGCTCGCGGGCCACCAGCATGGTGGGACGTGCCGCCGGCCTGCCGGATGCCCAACTGGTCGAGACTGCAGGCCGAGAAGACATCGCCAGTGGCGCGTGGACGCTGCGCGGCCTGCCTTCGGTGCATGGCAAGGCCCTGTTCGGCAAGATCCCGCTGCCCGGCGACATCCCCGCGCCGCCGCCCTGGCCGGCGCGCATGCGCGACCTGCGCCATGGGCAGGTGCTCAACTGGCTGGTGGACACCGGTGGGCTGCGCGTGCTGCATGTGGACTCGGCCGATTTCATCCGCGACGAGCTCCAGGGCATCAAGGCCGACCTGGTGTGCCTGTGCGCCATCGGCCGGCGCTACCGCCCGGGCTATGTGCGCGAAGTGGTGGCGCTGACGCAGCCCAAATGGATCGTGCCCTGCCACTGGGACACCATGGTCACGCCCATTGACGCGCCGCCGGAGATGCTGCCCGGCGTGGATCTGCCCGGCTTCCTGCGCGAGATCGAAGACGCGGGCGTGCAGGCGCTGCCGGTGCCACTTCTGGGCAGCCTCACGCTGCCGCGCGGACCCTTCGCCCGATGACCATTTCTTTACAGTTGCCACCGCGGTGGCGCATCGGGCCCCTGCGCGGTGCCGATGAATAATGCAGAAGAACCATCAGGAGCCCCGACCATGAAAACCCCTTCCCAGGCTTTCTCCACCACGATTGCCGGCAGTCTTCCCAAACCCGCCTGGCTGGCCGAAACCCACAAGCTCTGGCCGAAGTGGCAGGCCGAAGGCAGTGAGCTGCAGCATGCCAAGGCCGACGCCACGGTGCTGTGGATCAAGCTGCAGGAGGACGCGGGGCTGGACATCGTGGGCGACGGCGAGCAGTCGCGCCAGCATTTCGTGCACGGCTTCCTGGAGCAGGTCGAGGGCATCGACTTCGAGCACAAGGTGAAGATGGGCATCCGCGACAACCGCTACGACGCGATGGTGCCCCAGGTGGTGGCGCCGCTGCGCCTGAAGGGCCGCGTCCATGCCTTCGAAGCGCAACTGGCGCGGGCGCACACGAAGAAGAAGCTCAAGTTCACGCTGCCCGGCCCGATGACCATCGTGGACACCGTGGCCGACCGCTTTTTCGGTGACAAGGTCAAGATGGCTCTTGCCTTTGCCGAACTGCTGAACCAGGAGGCGCTGGCGCTGCAGGCCGACGGCGTGGACATCATCCAGTTCGACGAACCGGCCTTCAACGTCTACATGAAAGAGGCGGCCGACTGGGGCGTGCAGGCGCTGGAGCGCGCCGCGCAGGGGCTGACCTGCACCACGGCGGTCCACATCTGCTATGGCTATGGCATCCAGGCCAATGTGGACTGGAAGCAGACGCTGGGCGACGAGTGGCGTCAGTACGAGCAGATCTTCCCGGCGCTGGCAAAAAGCAGCATCCAGCAGGTGAGCCTGGAGTGCTACCACTCGCACGTGCCGCCGCACCTCATGAAGTTGCTGGAAGGCAAGGACGTGCTGGTCGGCGTGATCGACGTGGCCAGCGACGTGATCGAAACCCCGGAGCAGGTGGCCGACACGATTGGCACGGCCCTGCAGTTCGTGCCGAGGAACCGCCTCTTTGCCTGTACCAACTGCGGCCTGGCACCGATGAGCCGCGAGGTGGCCGAGGCGAAGCTGCAGGCGCTGGCGCAAGGCGCAGCGCTGGCCCGCCAGCGTTACGGCGCTTGAGGCACACGGCGATGCACAACCTGCCATTTGCCACGCCGGCCGACGTCGGCCTGTGTCCCCTGCGCGCCCAGCGGCTGCTCGACGTCTTGCAGGTCGAGATCGACCGGCAGCGCCTGCCTGGCGCCGTGGCCCTGGTGGCGCGGCGCGGCAAGGTGGCGTTGTTCGAGCACCTGGGCCGCCAGGACCCGGCCGCCGGCACGCCGATGACGCGCGATTCGATCTTCCGCATTTATTCGATGACCAAACCCATCGTTTCGGTGGCGACGATGATGCTCATGGAGCAGGGCCGGCTGCTGCTGAATGATCCTGTCGCGAAATACCTGCCTGAATTCGCGTCGCAACAGGTGGCGGTGGAGCAGGGTGGACAGTTCTGCCTGGAGCCGGTGGACCGAGCCCCCACGGTGCAGGACCTGCTGCGGCACACCGCCGGGCTGACCTACGAATTTCTTGGCGATGCGTCTGTGCAGCGCCAGTACACGGCGGTCAACATCGGCTCGCGCGCGCGCACCAATGAGGAGTACTGCGAGGTGCTGGCCGGCATTCCGCTGCGGTTCCAGCCCGGCAGCATATGGGAATACAGCCGCGCCACCGATGTGCTGGGCCGGCTGGTCGAGGTGGTCAGCGGCCAGCCGCTCGGCACCTACCTGGCCGAACACCTCTTTGAGCCCCTGGGCATGACGGACACCGGATTCACCGTGCCGGAGCACCATCTGAGTCGCATGGCCGAACCCTTTGCGCACGACCCCGACGGTGGCGTGCCGATGGCCGTCACCGACTTCCGCAAGCCGGGTCGCATGGAAGGCGGTGGCGGCGGGCTGGTTTCCACCGCGCGCGATTACGCCCGCTTTCTGCAGTTCATGCTGAACAAGGGCTCGCTGGACGGCGTGCGCCTGCTGGGGCCACGCATCGTGGACTACATGACGGCCGATCACCTGGGCAGCATTCCGGTGGCCGAAGGTGCCAGCGAAGCCCTGCTGCCGGCCGGCCATGGCTTCGGCCTGGGATTTGCAGTGCGCACGGCGAAGGGCATCGCCCCCACACCCGGCTCGCCGGGCATGTACTACTGGGGCGGCATTGCCGGCACGACCTTTTTCGTCGATCCGGCCGAAGAGCTGTTTGCCATCCTCATGATCCAGGCGCCGAACCAGCGCGAGTTCTACCGCCCGCTGTTCCGCGACATGGTGTATGCCATGCTGGTGGACTGAGCGATTCGCCGCAACCCTTTTCGCTGACCATACTGGAGTCTCCATGCCATCCATCGCAACACACAAGCCCACCGCCCTGGTCACCGGTGCCTCGTCGGGCATTGGCGAGGCGCTGGCCGGCCTGTTCGCCGCAGCCGGCCACGACCTGGTGCTGGTCGCGCGCAGTGCCGACAAGCTCAAGGCGCTTGCCGCCGCGTTGTCGGCACGGCATGGTGTCAAAGTCCGGGTCGAGCCCGCTGACCTGTCGAAGCCGGGGGCGGCAGAAACTCTGGCCACCCGGCTCAAGCGGGCCCGCGTTCCAGTGGACGTGCTGGTCAACAACGCCGGCGTGCTGGCGCAGGGCCGGTTTGCCGCCATGGGCGCGGCCAGCCACCAGCAGATGATCGACCTCAATATCTCGGGCCTGACGGCCATGCTGTCGGCTTTCGTGCCGCCGATGGTGGCGCGTGGCACCGGAAGGGTGCTCAACGTGGCGTCGATTGCATCTTTCCAGCCGGTACCCTCGCTGGCCACTTACGCCGCCAGCAAGGCCTACGTGCTGTCGCTCACCGAATCGCTGTCGGAAGAGCTGCGCGGCAGCGGCGTCAGCATCACCGCCCTGTGCCCCGGCATCACCGCCACCGGCATGCTGGACCAGGCGCTTGACGCCAATCCCCAGGTCTCGCGCATTCCCGGCTTTCTGATCGGCGATGTGACCGATGTGGCGCGCCAGGGCTTCGACGCCTGCATGAAGGGCGAGGTCATCTGCGTGCCCGGTGTCGTGAACCAGGCGGCCATACTGGCCTCGCGCAGCACGCCGAAATGGCTGCTGCGGCGCATCTCGGGCCTGCTGGGGCGGCAGGTTCAGTAAACGTTCGGGCCCGCGGTCGGGCCCGGTTCTTGCGGTCTCCCTGTGACGCGCACCCTTGAAAGCGAGACATGGTCCGACTGAAATTCTCGATTGAACTGAACTACGACATCACCCAGCCTGGCAGTGATTTCATCTTCAACATCCAGGCCGCGCAGACGGGCCACCAGACCGTGGTCAGCGAGTCGCTGGGCGTCAGCCAGGCTCTGCCGCTGAACCTGTACACCGATTCGGTCACCCACACCCGCTTCATGCGGCTGAAGGCGGCGAATGGCCCGCTCACGGTGCGCTATGACGCAATCGTGGACCTGAACCATTTCACTGCGCCGCCTCAGCAGGTCGGCGAAGTCTTCATCGCCGACCTGCCCGGCCCCGTGCTGCCGTACCTCTATCCGAGCCGCTATTGCCAGTCCGACCGGCTGCACCGCCTGGCAGTCAAGGAATTCGGGCATCTTTGGCAGGGCTACAGCCGGGTGCAGGCCATCCGCGACTGGGTGCAGAACCGGGTCACTTTCCGCTCCAACAGTTCCACCGGCAACACCACGGCCGTCGACACGCTGGTGGAAGAGGTGGGCGTCTGCCGCGATTTCGCCCACCTCATGATCGCGCTGTGCCGGGCGGTCAATATCCCGGCGCGCTTTGCTACGGGAATCGACTACGGCGCTGACCCGATATTGGGACCGCCGGACTTTCATGCCTACGTCGAGGTCTATCTGGGCGACCGCTGGTTCATCTTCGACCCCTCCGGCGTGGCCATTCCCATGGGGTTCGTGCGTTTCGGCACCGGGCGCGACGCGGCCGATGCAGCGTTTGCCACGATCTTTGGCGGCGTGGTCGGTGCCGCCCCAGTGATCCAGATCGAGGCCGTCCCCAATGGACAGGGTGTGCTCGTGGTACCGCAACATGTGACGCACGGGCTGTCCACCGACAGCCAGCGCGTCAGAAATTGACAAAAAGGGCGCCATCCCAGCGCGGATGGGTCATCAGCAGCTATGAATAGCGTAGTGAAAAGGAACTTGAAATGAAGAAGGCCAGGACCTACGACGTGGTGCTCTACGGCGCCACCGGTTTTGTCGGGCGCCAGACGGTGGCCTACTTCGCCGCCCATGCTGGCGGCCTGCGCTGGGCGCTGGCAGGGCGCAACTACAACAAGCTGGCGGCTGTCCGTGCCAATGCCGGCCCGGGCGCGTCGGATGCCGGCATCGTGGTCGCCGATGCGTCCGATGGACAGGCGCTGGCTGCGCTGGCGGGTGATGCACGGGTGGTCCTCAGCACCGCCGGACCCTTTGCCCTGCACGGCAGTCTGCTGGTGGCCGCCTGCGTCGCGCAGCGCACGCACTATGTGGACATCACCGGCGAAACCCCATGGGTGCGGGGGCTGATCGACCGGCACCATGAGCAGGCGATGGCCGACGGCACGCGCATCATCCCCTGCTGCGGCTTTGATTCGGTGCCATCCGACCTCGGCGCCTGGATGCTGGCCCGGCATTTCCAGGCGCTGGGCGAGGCGTGTGTCGAGGTGAAGGCTTGCTTCTCGCTGCGCGGCGGGTTCAATGGCGGTACGCTGGCGTCGGCTCTGAACATGCTCGACTCGGGGCAATCACGCGCGCTGGCCGACCCGTGGCTGCTCAATCCGGCGCAGGTGCGCCCACGGCCGGTTCCACTCGACGATGACCCTGTCGCGCCGCATCGCGATGCCGGTTTCAAGGCATGGGTGGGCCCTTTCTTCATGGGGCCGGTCAACACCCGGGTGGTTCGGCGCAGTGCGGCGCTGCTGGGCTACGGTCCGGATTTCCATTACCAGGAGTACCTGCGCTTCGGCTCCGGTGCACTGGCTGCGGCGACTGCGGTGGGCGTCAGCGCCGGCATGAATGCGTCGCAGGCGGCGCTGCGGCTGGCGCCGGTGCGCGCGCTGGCGCGGCGTCTGGCCCCCGCGCCGGGGCAGGGCCCCTCGGAAGCCAGCATGAACCGCGGCTCGTTCCGGTGCGAACTGGTGGGGCATGGCGCTGGCGGCACCGTGGCGCGGGCGAAGGTGGCGGCGGCGGGTGACCCCGGCAACCGGGCCACCACCGTGATGGTGTGCGAAGCAGCGATGGCGTTGACCCGCGCAGCCGATCTGCCGGGAGGCCAGAAGGCGGGTGGTGTGCTGACGCCGGCCAGCGGCTTGGGAACTGCGCTCGCCGAGAGACTGCGGGCCGCCGGGATGACGATGGCGGTTCAGGCCTGATTGCGGCACGACTGCCGCAAGGCGCTCAGCGTGCGGCTTTCTTCGCGTCCTCGTCCATCTTCTTCGTGAAGAAGCGGTAGAAGAAGACACCCATGCCCAGCATGAAGACGATGCCGGAAATGCTCATCAAGCCATAGTCGGTGGAAAAGAGATCGCTCAGCAGTTTCATCGTGACAGTCCTAGAGAGTTGCTCGTGCAGGCCGGCAGGCGCCGCCTGAACCCGTACTATCACTGGCCACGGGCCGAAAAGCACTGATCTGAATCAAGACTGTGCGGCCCGACTCAATTTTTCAGATAGAGCCGGTCCGACCAGGTGGCCAGCCATTGCGGCCGAAAGGCCACGAAGATGGCGGCCATCATGCCGGTCATGAAACCGTCGCCCCAGGCCATCAGCCAGCGTGCCACCAGGGACAGGCCCTGTCCGACGTGCAGCAGTTCGTGGCCGGCCATCAGCGCCAGGCTGCTCGCGGCGAAGGTGCACAGCACCGTGCCGGCAAAGCCACGGGCCAGGATGAAAACGAAGGGGTGGGTGCCGGCCCACCGACGCAGCAGGGCGCCTACGAACATCGCCAGTGTGGCGGGCACGAGGCCCTGCCAGACGACCTGCTCCAGCAGGGTATTGAAGTCGGCCGGTGCCAGCAGTCCGGACACCAGGGTCACGGCCAGCAGCACGGGAACGGCCAGCGGCCAGCCCAGCATCAGGGTCACTGCGCAGGCGCCGGAGAACTGCAGCTGCAGGGGCATGGTGTGCAGGCGTGGCAGAGCCCACAACCACGGCAGGACGACGAGGGTGGCCAGCAGGGGCGTGAGCAAGGCGCCGCCAGAGAGCAGGCGCCATGGACGGGTGGCCATCGAGATGACCAGCGCGGCCATCAGGATCGACAGTTCCAGTCCCATGCGGGGCGGCTCAGGCCGTCGCGTTGGCTTCTTCGCGCGCGCTGGGCGCGAGGTCGTCGGAACAGGTCGCCCCACCGCAACCGTGGATCAGTTCCTTGGGCAGGGCATTGGGCAGCGCGACCTCGCCGGTGGCCGGGTCAAAGCCGATGCTGCGCAGGTGCAGCGCCAGGGAGGCGTCCATGGCCTGGGCGTGGTGCGGGAACCAGATCACCAGTTCCTGCGCCATCTGGCGCACGACGCCGAGCTCACCGGCCTGGCCGCGCTTGAGACCTTCGCGCAGGACCTGCAGCACCACCTTGTGCTGCATGGTGTGGCAGTTGGACGAAGCGAAGCGGGTCGCCTGCATCCAGGCATCCTCACGGCCGAAGTGGTCGTCGGTGTGGTCGATCAGGGCGGCCCACTGGGCCAGCAAACTGTCGTCAGTGGCCGTGTTCACGGCGGCCAGCAGGTCCACGAATTCGCGGTGGGTGTCATCCATCGCCGGCAGCTCGAGCGCCAGCGCGTCGGACCATTCAAGGTGTTGCATGGGAGCATCCTGGAAAAAGATGGCGTGAGGATACGCAGGCGCCACCGGACTTGCCTTGATCCAGGTCATGCCGCAGGCCACCCGGCGGAGGTGCGTGTTCAGGCAGACGCGGGAGCGCGCCGTGATAATTGATACACGTCAAGACGCGGATCGCGCCTTCGTCACACAATGATGGGCACATGGTCTGTCCATGCAATTCAATGAGAGGAGTCGTGTCATGTTCAAGAAGATTCTGGTGCCGGTGGACGGGTCGCCCACCTCTTTGCAGGCCGTTTCCCGTGCCGTGGCGCTGGCCAAGGCGTTTGACGGCACGGTGACCGCCATCTACGTGATCGATCCCTATCCGTTCACCGGGGTGGGGACAGACTTTGCCTACGGCCAGGACCAGTACCTTGCCGCCGCCACCGCGGAGGCGCATGACGCCATCCGCGTGGCGCGCGAGGCGATCGAAGCCAGCGGCGTGGTGGTAGACACCCGCGTGGTCGAGGCGCATGCGGTCTGGCGCGGCATCCTGGACGCTGCCCGCGACCTGGAGGCCGACGTCATCGTCATGGGCTCGCATGGGCGCCACGGCATCGAAAAACTCCTCGGCAGTGTGGCGCAGCGGGTGCTGTCGCATGCCCACGGGCCGGTGATGGTGGTGCGCGACTGATCGTCAGGTGAGGGGGGGCGGCCGCGGCTCCCTGGAGCCGGACGCTCAGCCCGGCGCGCGATAGACCAGCACCTTGAGCGCACGCTCGGGTGCGCTGTCGGCAAACGCCGGCGGGTTGGTCAGCCGCTGTTCGAAGTGCAGATCGGGCGCCTGCACCTGCATCTGCTCCTGCAGGAACCCGGTCTCCAGTTCCGGTGCGTTCAGGCACAGCACGGCGTGGCCGCCGCGAGTCAGCAGGTCCGGCAGGCGGCGCATCAGCCTGGCATAGTCCTTGGTCGCGACGAAGCTGCCTTTCTGGAAGCTCGGTGGGTCCACGATGACCAGGCCGTACGGGCCGGCGCGAGTGATTTTTCCCCAGCTCTTGAAGAGGTCATGCGCCAGGAAGGCTGCGCCATCGGCGAGGCCATTGAGTGCATGGTTCTGCTGCCCGATCGCCAGCGCGCCCTGGCTCATGTCCAGGTTCACCACCTGCCGGGCGCCGGCCTGCAGGGCCACCACCGAGAAGGCGCAGGTGTACGCAAACAGGTTCAGCACCTTCAGTCCGGGGTGGGCGGCGCAATGCGCGCGCACCCAGCGTCGGCCCTCGGCCATGTCCAGGAACAGGCCATGGTTCTGCCCCTTCAGCAGGTGCACCCGAAAAAGCGAGCCGTTCTCGGTGACCACATGCGGCTCGGGCACGGCGCCGGCCATCAGGCGGGTCTCGGTTCGCCCCTCGTGGCGGCACTGGTGGACCCAGTTCAGAGCCTGTCCAGGTGCCAGTTCTGCCCAGCGCGCTGCCAGCGCGGCATCGATGGCGGCCAGTTCGTCATCGGTGGCCGGACGGAACGCGGTCAGCACCCAGACCGGCGGGAAGGCATCCAGCGCCCAACGTTCGCAGCCGGGGTGCTGCCCGCCGCGGCCGTGGAAGACGCGCCCGGCGTCGGTCGGCAGATCCAGGGTGGCGATGGTGTCGAGAAGGGCTTGCATGGGTGGAGGGCGATGGTCTGGCTGTGCGGGGCGACCCGGGATCATTCTCCAGACCGAGGGGCACGGTGTTTCGCTCGGATTATGGCTTCTGCAGCCTCTTTCCCTGCGTCAATCGGTCGTATCTTGCTATGGAAGCAGGAGTCGAGTGCTTTGGGTCGTCGTGCGGCGCCACCGGCGAGCGCCGTGTGGAGGCGTTCCTGCCAGATCGGTTGATGCAGAGTTCGTTGTACGATCTCTGAAGGATAATGCGTCCATGTCCCACCCATTCGTTCCAGCCCGCCGCACACGCTCCCTGACCGCCGACCTGGTTCAGTCGCTGGGCGACAGCATCAGGGACGGCCGCCTTCAACCTGGCATCAAGCTGCCTCGAGAGGCCGATCTGATGCAGGAATACGGCGTCAGCCGGACGGTGGTGCGTGAGGCAATATCGCGGTTGCAGGCGGCCGGCATGGTGGAGACACGCCATGGCATCGGCACCTTTGTGGTCGGGCTGGGCGACGCCACGACGTTCCGCATCGCGCCTGACCAGTTGGGCACCTTGAACGATGTCATCGCCGTGCTTGAACTGCGGATCGCCGTGGAAAGCGAGGCGGCCGCGCTGGCTGCGGCCCGTCGCGGTGAAGAGCATCTGCGAGCCATGCGGACCGCTTTGAACGCCTTCGCGGCGGCGGTCGAGGAGGGGCGCGACGCCGTCGGCCCGGATTTCCAGTTTCACCTGGAGATTGCCCGGGCCACGCAGAACCCGCGTTTCGCCGATCTGATGGGAACCCTGGGGGGCACCATGATCCCGCGTGCACGCCTCGATGTGGACGAGCCTCTGACAACGCAGCGCAGGGACTATCTGCGCCGCGTCAATGCCGAGCATGAGAGCGTCTTCAATGCCATCGCCAACCGCGATGCCGATTCCGCACGCGCGGCGATGAGAACGCACTTGGTCAACAGCCGTGAGCGCCGCCGACGTGCGGCCGTCGGACCCTGAGAAATACGGGTTAACCCCGATTCCTGTACTTGTCTTATGTTGTACGATGTCGTATCACTAGGAGCAAGCGATGACCCCCCAGGAACTCAAATCGATCATGTCCCACGGACTGCTGTCGTTTCCGCTGACGGATTTCGACGCCGAGGGCAACTTCAACGCCGGCGGCTATGCCGAACGGCTGGAATGGCTGGCCCCGTATGGAGCCAGCGCGCTGTTCGCCGCCGGCGGAACCGGTGAGTTCTTCTCGCTGACCGCTGACGAGTACCCCGGCATCATCCGGACCGCCGTGGACACCTGCCGCGGCAAGGTGCCCATCATTGCCGGCGCCGGCGGTCCGACCCGCTTTGCCATCCAGTGCGCGCAGGAGGCCGAGCGTGCCGGTGCCCACGGCATCCTGCTGCTGCCGCACTACCTGACGGAAGCTGGCCAGGAGGGCCTGATCGCTCACGTCGAGGCGGTGTGCAAGAGCGTGAAGTTCGGCGTCATCGTTTACAACCGCAATGTGTGCAAGCTGACCCCCGATTCGCTGGCCATCTTGGCCGAACGCTGCCCGAACCTGATCGGCTTCAAGGACGGCATCGGCGACATCGAACTGATGTCCTCCATCTATCTGAAGATGGGCGAACGCTTCGCTTACCTGGGCGGCCTGCCCACGGCCGAGGTCTATGCCGCCGCCTACAAGGCCCTTGGCACGCCGGTGTATTCGTCCGCCGTCTTCAACTTCATCCCCAAAACGGCAATGGACTTTTACGAAGCGGTGCGCACGGATGACATGGCCACACAGCACCGCCTGCTGAAGGACTTCTTCATGCCGTACCTGACCATCCGAAACCGTGGGCAGGGCTATGCGGTGAGCATCGTCAAGGCTGGCGCCGCGCTGGTGGGCCATTCCGCTGGCCCGGTGCGTGTGCCGCTGACCGAACTCAAGCCGGACGAGATGGCGCAGTTGGACGCGCTGATCAAAGGCCTGGGCCCGCAGTGATCCGAACCCCCTATTCAACCAAACAACCAAGCAACTGTCTTAAAAGTCAAGCCAAATGAATCGCATCGTCCCAAGGTTTGCCAGCTCTGACCATCGCGTTGAGGATGGTCAACAGCTTGCGCATGCAAGCGACCAGTGCGACCTTCTTGGGCTTGCCGGCGGCTACCAGGCGGGTGTAGAAGGCATTGAGCACGGGGTTGTAGCGCATGCCCACGAGCGCCGCCATGTAAAGGGCGTTACGCAATGCGGGTCTGCCGCCATGAATGCTGCGTTTGCCCCGGTACTGCCCGGAATCTCTGGGGATGGGGGCAACGCCTGCCAAGGCGCTGACCTCGCGGCGGGTGAGCGTACCCAGTTCCGGACATTCGCAGATCAGCGTTGCGGCCACCTTGGTGCCGATACCGCGGACCCCTTGGAGCAAGGCGCTGAGATCGGCATGGTGCTCGCTCAGATGCGTTTGAAGCTCGGCATCAGCGTCGTCGAGCTGCTTTTTGAGCAGCTCCAGCACGGTCTTGATGCTTTGGCGCGAGTGCACGTGGCATGTCTGCAGTCGCTGGCGTTCCGCTGTTTGCATGGCGATGAGCTGCCTGCGGCGTACCACGATGGCAGCCAGCAACTGCTGCTGGTCATCGGGCAGCGGCTTGACGATCTTGTGCAGGTCATCGCGAAGGCTCAACACCTGC